>CAYQVN010000100.1:0-4944 GCA_964420895.1 uncultured Nitrospirota bacterium
AAGAACCCCATCGCCGGGATCGGTGGGGCCATTCAGATCCTGATGGAAGATTTCCCGCTCCACGATCACCGGCGTGAGATCTTCGAAGAAATCCTGAAACAGATCGATCGGATCGACCGGGACGTCAAGGATCTTCTGAGCTACGCCCGGACAGCCAAACCGACCTTGTCCGAACAGGACGTCAACGATGTTATCCATCAGGCCATCTTCCTGATCCGGGACCGGGCGGCTCAGCAGAACGTGGAAGTCCTCATTGAACTGGATGAATCGCTGCCCGCAATCGAGATTGACGAGAAACAGATTCAGCAGGTCCTGGTCAATCTGGGATTGAACGGCATTCAGGCCATGCCCGACGGCGGGACCCTGAAATTTGCATCACGCATGCTCTCACAAAACGATGGAAACCGTTTCGTCGAGATCCGGGTTTCCGACACGGGACGAGGGATCCCTTCCCAGACCATGGCAAAGATTTTCACACCCTTTTTCACAACCCGTCATACCGGCACCGGACTGGGTCTCCCGATCAGCCAGAAGATCATTCACCAGCATCAGGGAAAGATCGAAGTCCAGAGCATTCCGGAAGAGGGGACGCAATTTACCATCCGCCTCCCCCTGTCAAAAACGGTCAAGCAGGAGTAGTACAGGAGGAACCGATGCGGACAGAGAAAAGAACCTCCTTACGTGTTCCCCTCTCCGTCAATGTCGCCTATTGGGTCAATCAACAGGAACGGAGGGAAGCCTATCAGGTGGAAGCGGTCAATGTGGGGGAAGGGGGGATCTTTATCCAGACCAATCTCCCCCTCGGGATCGGCACCGAAGTCCACCTGGAATTCACCCTGCCCGGAGGGGGTGAACCAATTCGTTTGCAGGGCAAAGTCGCATGGTCCGGCGGCATCACCACAGCGGGCGAGCGGAGGGTCCTGGGCAAAGGCGTCGAATTTACAGACTGCGATGACCGGAGTCGGGAACAATTACTGAACTACATTGAGGCTAACGGAAGGGGATAGATGCAAAATTTAACACCTCCCCATCGGATACAATGCATAGGAGTTTGTTCGAATGTCTAAAGCCACGATACTTGTCGTCGATGATGAAAAATTAATCTGCTGGTCCTTAAAAGAAAAACTAGAAAAAGAGAATTATGAAGTCCTGACGGCCGGCTCCGGAGAAGAAGCCATGGAGATCATTAACCGGGCCCAGCCCGACCTGATTCTGCAGGACAACAAGCTGCCCGGGATCAGCGGCATGGAACTGCTGGGACATATCAAGAAGATCCGCAAAGAGTCCCTGGTCATCATGATGACCGCCTACGGGGATGTTCATACGTCGGTGAAGGCAATGAAATTGGGGGCCTACGATTTCGTTGAAAAACCTTTTGACTTCGAAATGATAAAACTGACCATCGCCAAGGCGCTGGAGACGGTAAACCTGAAACAGGAGGTGCAGGTCTACAAAAGCCGTCAGAAGGCGCAGTACGGCATCGACAACATCATCGGGGAAACGCCGGCCATGCAGAAGGTCTTCGAGATGGTGGGCAAGCTCTCCAAGAGTGAAGCCACGACGGTCCTCCTTCAGGGAGAAAGCGGGACCGGAAAGGACGTGATTGCCAAGGCCATCCACTACCAGAGCCGCCGGGCGGAGAAGCCTTATATGGAGATCAACTGCACCTCTCTGCCGGACACCCTGATCGAAAGCGAACTCTTCGGTCACGAAAAAGGCGCCTTCACCGACGCCAAGGCAATGAAGAAGGGGCTATTTGAACTGACGGACGGGGGAACGATCCTCCTCGATGAAATCGGAGATATGCCGATGTCCACCCAGGCCAAACTGCTTCGGGTGATCGAGAACAAGTCTTTCAAACGGGTCGGCGGCGTCAAGGAAATTGTCGTCGATGTCCGGATCATCGCCGCCACGAACAAGGACTTAAACGAAACCTCCGCCCAGGGAACCTTCCGGGAAGACCTCTTCTACCGTCTCAAGGTCTTTCCCATCTACCTGCCCCCCCTGCGGGAACGCAAAAACGATATCCCCCTTCTGGCCCACTATTTTATCCAGCTCTTCAACCGGGAGTTCAAAAGGAAGGTGAAGGGGATTTCCCGCGAGACGGAAGAACTGATGATGCGCTATGACTGGCCGGGGAATGTACGGGAGTTAAAGAATGTGATCGAACGGGCGATCATCCTGGAAAGTTCCGAGATGATCCTCTCGGAACATCTCCCCATGGAAATCACCGTGCCTTCTCAACCCTCTTCCGCAAAAGGGCTTCCTGTCAAGCTGCCTGCGGAGGGGATTTCCCTGGCGGAAGTCGAAAAGGAACTGATCCAGCAAGCCCTGGAAACGGCACAGGGAAATCAGGTCCACGCCGCCCGGTTGCTCAAGATGAGTCGGGATACGCTGCGGTACCGAATGAAGAAATATGACCTTTTGTGAAGACAAAACCTTTCAGGTCCCCACAATCATGAATCTGCCCAACTTTTTGACCCTCCTGCGCATCTTCCTGGTACCTCTTTTCGCCTTTTTTATTCTTCGGGGGGATGTGCTCGAAGGGTTGCTCGTTTTCGCCGGTGCCAGCCTCACCGACGGTCTCGATGGTTATATTGCACGCGCTTACGACCGCAGAACGCGGCTGGGCGCATTGCTTGATCCGCTGGCCGACAAAATCCTCCTACTGACCGCCTATCTCCTCCTGGCCTTCCTGAAAACACTCCCCCTCTGGCTGTCCGCCGTGGTGGTCATCCGGGACCTGATCATCCTATCGGGGATCGCCTGTCTCTACAGCGTTCACGGCACCATCGATTTCTCCCCCACACTCCTGGGGAAAACCACCACGGTCGCTCAGCTTACGACGGTCTTCCTCACCCTTCTCGGGGATTTTGTCCCCCTCCTCGACCCGCTGTTCCCGGCCCTTTTCCTTCTCACTGCCGGAATCACCGTCATTTCCTGTATCCATTATGTCATCCTGGGCTTCCGGATGGAAAGGCCCGCAACGGGTTCGATGAAAAATGAACGATAAATCCTCCTCCACGCATCACGGTTTGCGCATCCAGAACGTTCGGCCGGAAACGCCTGCCCAGGCCCTGGATCTGCACTGCGGAGACCGGCTGATTCGCATCGATGGACATGAGATCCATGATCCCATCGACGTCCGTTTTTATGGAAGCGAAGCCGTGGTAACCCTGGAAGTCGAACGGGATGCGGAGCAGTTTACAGTGTCCCTGGAGAAGGAGATCGATGAAGACCTCGGCCTGGAATTCGAGGCGTCTCCTTACCGGACCTGCAAGAATCACTGCCTATTCTGTTTTGTGCACCAGATGCCGAGTGGGTTGCGTCGCGCACTCTATGTGAAAGATGACGACTACCGCCTTTCCTTTCTCCATGGTAATTACATTACCCTGACCAACTGCCGGGAAGCGGATTATGAACGAATCTTACGGCAGCGCCTCTCGCCGCTCTACATCTCGGTGCATGCCACGGACGATATTGTCCGAAGAAAAATTCTCGGCAATCCCGATGCCCCGCCCATCCTGCCGGCAATAAAACGCCTCACCGCTGAGGGCATCGGCCTGCATGTGCAGGTCGTACTCTGTCGAGGGATCAACGACGGGAAGATCCTGGAGCGTACCGTAGAGGACTTGATGAACCTCTATCCGGACGTGCAATCCGTCGCTATCGTACCGGTCGGTTTGACCCGTTTTCGAAAAGCCCTTCCACTGCTACACCCCATGGATGCCACCTATGCAGCACACCTTCTGGACTTCCTTCACCAACGGCAGGAAAGGTGCCGGAAGCTTTTTGGAGAAACCTGGATCTTCCCGTCCGATGAATTCTACTTGACGGCCGGCCGCCCCTTCCCTCCGCTGGAGGCCTATGATGCTCTGCAGCAGATTGAAAACGGCGTCGGCATGGTCCCTCTGCTGCAAGAGGAGATGACTGAAGCGATCGGTGATCTTCTCCCCTGTCCTACCGGTCACAAAATCACGATCGGTACCGGACACCTGGCCTACCCCATTTTAAAAAAACTCCTCACAGAGACGGCCAGGCAAACCGGCGCTTTCATCGACCTCGTGGCCATTCCGAATCACTTCTTTGGCCGTACCGTCACTGTCTCCGGCCTGCTCACCGGAAGTGATCTGCTGAAAACCTTTTCGGACCGCAAAACGACGGAGACGATTTTTCTTCCCTCCAACATGCTGGAATATGACGGAACACTCTTTTTGGATGGTTTGCCCGTGAAAGAGGTGGAAAAAGAGCTGCATTGCCGGCTCCGATTCGTCGCACCCTCCGCGGAAGGGCTACTCACCCCGTTCCGGGAAATGTGAAGGATCCGTTTTTTCAAGGGAAAATCCTTTTGGCTCCATGTAAATCACCTTGACAATTTTGGGCACCCTAACATAAAATTTTAGTATAGGTGGAAGCACATCCTCCACCCTTGCAAAAAACACCAACCCAGAGGAGATCATCCCGGATGGCAGGAAGACTTGGCGCTCTCCTGATGAATGCGCATCTGATCAGCGAAGACCAGTTACAGCAGGCATTGGTGAAGCAGAAAAAAGAAGGCGGGCGGCTGGGCAGCAATCTCGTTCAGATGGGGTTTGTCCAGGAGGAGCGGCTGATCACCTTTCTCAGTCAACAGTACGGGATTCCTTCCGTGGATGTGACGAACTTTGAAATCGACGCAGAAGTCGTAAAACTTATTCCATCCGAAGTCGCCCAAAAATACATGATCATCCCCATCAACCGGACCGGCTCAACGTTGACCATCGCCATGGTCGACCCTTCCAATGTTTTCGCCATCGATGATGTCAAGTTCATGACCGGCTATAACGTGGAACCGGTCGTGGCTTCGGAAGGCTCCATCAAGGAAGCCATCGACAAATACTACGATTCGGCCGACATGCTGCAGACGGTCATGCAGGACATCCAGGATGAAATCAACATCGATAT
>CAYQVN010000100.1:5044-7530 GCA_964420895.1 uncultured Nitrospirota bacterium
CTCGTCACGGGACCGACGGGAAGCGGAAAATCAACCACCCTCTATTCCGCCATGGGACAGATCAACAATCCCGAGATCAATATCATGACGGCGGAAGATCCGGTGGAGTACAACCTCTTCGGCATCAACCAGGTACAGATGAAGGAAGAGATCGGGCTGAATTTTGCCGCGGCCCTGCGCTCTTTTCTGCGCCAGGATCCGGACGTGGTCATGGTCGGTGAGATCCGGGATTACGAAACGGCCGAGATCGGCGTCAAAGCGGCACTCACGGGTCACCTGGTCTTGAGCACCCTCCATACAAATGACGCACCCAGCACGATCAACCGTCTGCTGAACATGGGGATCGAGCCCTTTCTCGTGGCCTCGTCGGTCATCCTGATCATGGCCCAACGTCTGGCCCGGCGGATCTGTACCGAATGCAAACAGCAGGTGGAGATCCCCGAAAAGACCCTCATCGATATCGGGCTGACACCGAAGCAGGCTTCCAGTATCACCTGTTACCAGGGGACCGGATGCAGTAACTGCAGCGACACAGGATACAAGGGCCGGATCGGTCTCTATGAAGTCATGCCGATCGACGAACAGATCCGGGAACTGATCCTCGAAGGCGCCTCGGCGGCAGAGGTCAAGCAGATCGCCATCAGTAACGGCATGCAATCTCTCCGCATGGCGGCATTGCAGAAACTCATGGACGGCGAAACCACACTGGATGAAGTCCTCCGGGTAACCTTCGGAGACTGACGCAACAACCGGATCGTACGGTATCGATCCATCCAATTTTTTCAAGGAGACAGGAATGGCACTGAGTTTACACCAGTTACTCAAAACCATGATCGAAAAAGGCGCCTCCGATCTGCATATTACGACCGGTTCGTCTCCGCAGATCCGTATCGATGGGAAATTGACGCCGATGAACCTCCCCCCCATGACTCCTGCAGAGACAAAACAGCTCTGTTACAGCGTCTTGACGGACGCACAGAAACACCGCTTCGAGGATAGCAGCGAGTTGGATGTCTCCTTCGGTGTTAAGGGACTCAGCCGATTCCGGGCCAATTTCTTTGTGCAGCGAGGCGCCATGGCCGCCGCCTTTCGGACCATCCCCTACAAGATCCTCACTTTCCAGGAACTGGGTCTCCCGCCGATTGTCGAACAACTCTGCGAGAAACCGCGCGGGTTGATTCTGGTCACGGGACCGACGGGGAGCGGAAAATCGACCACCCTGGCTTCCATGATCGACAAGATCAACAGTGAACGCCATGAACATATCATCACCATTGAAGATCCGATCGAATTTCTCCACCATCACAAGAAATGCGTTGTCAACCAGCGTGAAGTCAATGCCGACACCAAATCCTTTAAGGATGCCTTGAAATATGTCCTCCGCCAGGACCCGGACGTGGTGCTGATCGGTGAAATGCGGGACCTGGAAACCATCGAAGCCGCCCTGACCGTCTCGGAGACAGGCCATCTGGCCTTCGCCACACTCCATACAAATTCCTGTGCCCAGACGATCAACCGGATTATCGACGTTTTTCCTTCCCACCAGCAGTCCCAGGTACGGGCCCAACTCTCTTTTGTTCTGGAAGGAGTCTTGTCACAACAGTTGATCGCCAAGGCCAGTGGAGAAGGACGTGCCCTTGCCCTGGAGGTCATGGTCCCCAATGCCGCAATCCGGAACCTGATCCGGGAGGACAAGGTGCACCAGATCTACTCCACGATGCAGACCGGTCAGGGTCAGTTCGGTATGCAGACCATGAACCAGTCACTCTTTGATCTCTATCAGCGGCGGATCATCGGTTATGACGATGCAATCGGGCGTTCCACAGTTCCGGAGGAAATGCAGACAATGCTGCAACGGGGAGGCGCCACAAGCGATTCCCGAGAACATGCAGGGGCCCGCCCCGCAAAGGTCCGCTACTGAATTAGTGGCCTTGTTCGCAAAGACTGTGACGCACCGAGACGAAGAAGAGACCGTTCTGAGGCACGCAAATGCCACCGTATTTATAAATGGGAGTACATAGTACAGGCCCGGTGCCTGTTTAATAGCAACAGCCCAGGAGAAGAATCATGGAAGCTTTCAAGTATGCAGGAAAGACCAGTTCCGGAGGGGTCAAGAAAGGGGTCATCGAAGCGACCTCCCGCGACGAGGCAGTGGCCATCCTTCGCCAGCAAGGTGTCCGTCCAACCTCGGTAAAATCCAAACCGAAAGATATTGAAATCAAGATCCCCGGGCTGGGCGGCGGCGTCAAGGAAGCGGAAATCGTGATCTTCACACGCCAGTTCGCCACCATGATCGACGCCGGTCTGCCGCTGGTCCAATGCCTCGACATCCTCTCTACTCAAACGGAAAACAAAACCTTCGCCAAGGTTATTGCCGCGGTAAAGCAGGATGTGGAAGGCGGCTCCACCTATGCCGATGCCCTGCGCAAACACCCGAACATGTTCAGCGATCTTTATGTCAACATGGTGGAAGCCGGCGAAGTGGG
>CAYQVN010000101.1:0-7513 GCA_964420895.1 uncultured Nitrospirota bacterium
TGAAGGCGAAGAGCAGAATGATTGCCAGGATGATCAATACGGTTTTCATGGTTTTCGACATGGTCTTCCTCCTTTTCTTCTAACTTTCTTACTCATAATCTTAATCATAATCTTAATCTTCATAATATCTTAATCCATTCTTTCAAGTTCTACGATTAAGAGTAAGATTACGATTAAGATTGAGAGAAGTACCCTGTTCTTTCACCAACTTCCCGAGGCGCCGCCGCCACCGAAACCACCGCCTCCGCCGCCACCGAAACCTCCTCCTCCGAACCCGCCACCGCCTCCGCCCCAGGGACCGCGCCGTCCGCCCATGCTCGACATGAGAAAGAGCATGAAAAAGAGGCGGGGGTTCCGGATGAAGAGGAAGGCCATGATGAGAAAAAAGAAGATGGAGCTGATCGACCCGCAGAGGGTCGGTTTTCTTCGTGCCCGGACCGGCATGGGGCGGGCCGGTTTCGGCATGCCGGTGATGGTGACGCCTGCATCGGAGGCGATCACATTCGCCAGAACCAGGGCCGTCCGGTCGATGCCGCCGGAAAAATCCCCCCGGCGAAAGGCAGGGACGAGATGCTGCCGTCCAATAGTGCCGACCCGGCTGTCCGGCAGAATTCCTTCCAGTCCGTAACCGACCTCGATCCGGTACTTGCGGTCCTGCACCGCTACGACAAGGAGAAGACCGTTATCCTTCCCCTTCTGTCCCAGGTGCCAGCGGTCGTGGGCCACGGTAATGGAAAAATCTTCCAACGATTCCCCTTCCAGGCTCGGGATCGTCAGGACAATGAACTGGGCCGTTGTCTTCTCCTCTAATTCCCGCAGGTACCGGTTGAGTTTGAATTCCTCTCCATCATTGATAATCCGTGCGAGATCGACGACATAGTTCGGCGGTTGTTCCGGCAGGGTGACGGCCCCGGCGGGAGAGGGGAGTAGAAGCAGAAGAAGCAGGAGTGCGAAGAGGCGGATTTTTGCCTTAGACCTCAATGGCATCGACGATCTTTCCCAGCGCCTCGATGGCGCCGTAGTAGTCTTCAAAGAGCAGGTTGAGTTCGTCCATTGAGAATTTCTTGTTCTCCCGCCGGGCTAGCAGGACTTTCTGGTAGACCTCCATGGACTGGCCTGTCGTGGTTTCCACGCTTGTCAGTACGGCGGCCATCTCGATGGGTGGTTCCTCTCCCATGAGAAAAAGGATTGCCCGAAAGACCGGGATGTAGCCGGAGAAGGTCTGAAGGAAACTCTCCGTCAGGGTCCGTTTGTCGCCCGAGGCGGAGAGATAGTTCTGCCGCATTCCGATGAGACGAACCTTCAGTTCACGCTCGCACTGTTGGCGGAGATCGGACCCTTTGACCTCGATCACAGCAAAGGGATCTTCTCCGAAAAGGGTCTTGTGAATCCACCGGATGTTCATGAACTCCACGGGGAAGACATCGAGGGAGGCCTCGATATAGTCCGGCGTCATGATGAGCGGCGCCGCGACTCCCTTTTTCCCGTACTTCTTTCCGAGGGGGGCAAGGACTTCGAGAAATTTCAGGTCCATTTCCTTCAGGACGACAACGGAGTTGATGTCTGAGCGTTTCGGGTTGTAGTCGGGCGTGAGCGCGCTCCCTGTGGCCTGGACGGAATAGATCTTCTCTTTAGAGCTGTCGAGAAGTTCATCCAGAAAAGGGGTGAATCGCTTCTTCGCATCTTCCTGAAAGTGAAGATCAGCCATGGGGGACTCCTCGGAAACAGAGGTTTTGCATTGGAAAAATGAAACAGAATCAATTATAGTGTTGAAAGAAACCATACTATACTTTGGTAACCGAAAGAGGTCAAGACAAATGGCCGTTTCAGCAGAGGGTGCCCAGCAGTGGGTGGACCGGTTCCGTGCCCTTCCGGCAGTCTCCGGAAAGGAGAAAAAGGAGGGGGACCTTCTTGCCGAACTGATCCGGCTCTTCGTCACCCTTGCCTCCGATGCTGCCGTCTGTTCCCGATACCCCGAGATCGAGACCTTTCCGGAGGCCTTGGCAGAGAGTTTTGAGACAGGTAATCCCGATGCGGTGGAGTCAGCCCTGCTTCGGACCTATGTACTCCTTCATGGAAAATCGATGGAATATGCCCCCACGGAGCGGCGCGAGATGGACCGGTGGGGGGGCTACTGGTGCCATGCCGGCGGTTTTTCTCCTCTCCTCCATGCCGCACCCCATATCCAGGAGCATACCCGTTTTGCCGACTACGGCGCGGGCAACGGGCTGCAGGGTCTCCTCTTCCAGTACCTCTATCCCCATGCAAGGACAACCCAGATCGAACTCTCCGGGCCGATGATCGAGGAGGGGAAAAGTCTCCAGCGATGGATGGGGATTCCCGATGAGAAGGTCGAGTGGGTCCATGGGAATGTGCTCGATGTCTCTCCTGCACGATTCGATTTCATCTATCTCTACCGGCCGGTCCGTCCCGAAGGTCCGGGAAGGGTTTTCTACGAGCGCTTTGCCCATACCCTGGCAGAGTCGGATCACCCCGTGACAATCTTCAGTATTGCCGACTGCCTGAAGGAGTTTCTCGGTGACGCTTTTGAAGTTTTTTTCGACGATGGTCAGCTTACCTGTTTCCGGAGTGCGTGATGGAGGATGACGTTGCTCGGGAGAACATGACGGTTTGTCTCCGGGAACTCATTGGCAATTTTCGTCCCGGCTAAACTTTTCACACTTTCTGCCGATAAGGAAAAAGGGTGCAGGTATGTTATAATAATATGACAACCCCCGGTCCATAAATCGTATTTGTGAATTCAGGATCCCATGAACACACGCCTGAAATTATCGGTGATTCTCCTCCTCTTTGGTGCCGTACTGGCCCTCCTTTCGGGAGGGATGGTCTGGAATGCCTTCCAGATCAGAAGCCGTGCATTCCGAATTGATCGCACGCTGGAAGACCTCCGTGCCATTTCAAGGGTCCGGTCCTCGGTGAACCGGCTCGTCAAGGATGGCACGGCCTTTTTTCTCCTGCATGACGGCAGGATGTCGAATAGGGTCGCCGTGGACCGCAAAGAGGCCCGGGCGGCTTTTTCAGCCTGGGAGCAACTGGAAAGCAAAGAGCACCCCGGCGGCACTCCGGACGATCTTGAGGGGAGTCAGCTCCGGGAGGCCTCCCTCCTTTTCGACAGACTCCTTGACCGTTTCGATGAGGCGCTGGGAGAGGGGAATCCCGGCGGAATGAATAGCGTCTTTGTGGAAAAGGTGATTCCTCTGGCCGCGAAGCTCCACCGGAAGATGGATGACATCGTGGAAGGGGAACTGGCCCATGTGGAGGAGGAACTCCAGGTGCTGCTGATGAAGCTTGGCACCATGCCCTGGGTGGCTTCCCGCAACGGCGAGCGAGTGGAACTCGTCCGATTGGCTGTTACTTATACTCAGAATGTTGATTCCGTGGTGGTCGGCCTCGATCATCTCGAAACGGAGACCCTCCTTTCTCTCCTGACAGGCGACTCTTCGGTACGGGAGTCCTTCGAGATCGAAGTCCTGGAAATCCGCCACGCCCTCTCCCGCTGGGAGACGACCCTGCGGAGACAGCAGGCCCTGGGGGTCCCGGGAGAGGATCTGGATCTGGCCCGCCTGCAGACATTCGAAGGGAGCGTGGACCGGCTTTTAATGAAACTGCGGTCCGTCTTCCGTTTCGGAAGTGAAGCGGATGGGCCTGTTGTTTACGACCTGATTCGGAAGCATGTCGATCCCACCATCGAGGAGGAGCTTCTGCCGGCCCTTGCCGACGCTTTGCAGGACGGCAGAGGAGAGATCGCAGCGGCCCGGGCCGACCTCCTTCACGGGACCTTGGTGGCCGTGGTGGAATTTCTGATCGTCCTTTTCACCCTTTCCCTCCTGGTTCTCCTGGTCGTCTTCGGTATCGCCCGCACTATGTTCACCACCCTCCGGAAACTGCGGGAAGGGGTCGAGCAGATCAGCGTCGGCAACCTGTCCCACCGGATCGGGCTCTCATCGGACGATGAACTGGGGCGGTTGGCTGCCGCCTTTGACGGGATGACGGAACAGCTTGAGAAGATGACCGTCTCTCGAAACTATTACAACAGCATTCTCCACTCCATGATGGACTGTATGATCGTCGTCAACCCCGACGGGATGATCCGGAGTGTCAATCCCGCCGCCAAGCGGCTCTTGAAGTACCGCAGGAATGAACTCCCCGGTCTACCCATCGAGAAGGTAATGCCGAAAACCCTCCAGGAAGAGGGAGAGAGGTGGAAAAAGGCAACCCGTCATGACGAAAGAATCTGGGCGCGGAAGGATGGGCGGGGCATTCCGGTCCTTTTCTCCAGTGCCGAAATGTGGAATCTCGACGGGAGTCGAAACGGCTATGTCCTGGTGGGGCAGGATATTTCCGAACTGAAGGAAGCGGAACGGGCTCTGCGGAAGGTCTCTGAGGAGTGGGAGCGGACCTTCAATGCCGTAGAGGTCTATGTCTCCATCATCGATCGGGACCACCGGATTCGGAAGGTCAACCGGGCCATGGCTGAGAAGATGGGGGTCGCCCCATTAGAAGCCGAAGGGCTGATCTGCTATGAAACGCTTCATGGCAGTGACTGCCCCATTGCCTTCTGTCCCCATGAACAGATGATGCGAGACGGCCAGAGTCATATGGAGGAGATTTATGATGAGAAGATGGGGGGCTTTTTCCTCGTCAGTGTATTTCCCATCTATGATGATGACGGGCAGCTCGACGGTTGCGTCCATATCGCCCGGGACATTACATCGGAGAAGTCAGCGGAAGAGGAACAGGAAAAACTTCGTGCGCAACTCCTGCAGGCCCAGAAGATGGAATCGATCGGGCAGCTTGCAGGCGGTGTGGCCCACGATTTCAACAACCTCCTTTCGGCCATTCTCGGCTACTGCGAACTGGCCCTCATGAAACTTCCCGAGGATCACCCCGTTCGTGAAGAGTTGGGGATCATCAATGATGCAGGAGAGCGGGCGGCATCCCTGACCCGCCAGCTCCTTGCCTTCAGCCGCAAGCAGGTCCTCCAGGTCCGCCGGGTCGATTTGAACGATCTTGTCCGGAACCTGACCAAACTGGTCCGGCGAATGATCGGGGAAGATGTCACCCTCGAATTGGTACTTTCCGATTCCCCACCGCACATCCAGGCCGACCCGGGGCAGATCGAGCAGATCCTGATGAACCTTGCCGTGAACGCCCGGGATGCCATGCCGGGCGGGGGACTTCTGACCGTAAAGACTTCGGAGATCGACATGCCTCTGAGAGAAACGAGGCGGTTCGAGGGGATGACCCCGGGGCCTTATGTGCTCCTCGAAGTCTCCGATTCTGGAGCCGGGATGACGGCAGAAGTGCAGGAAAAGATCTTTGAACCCTTCTTTACGACCAAGGGCCTCGGCAAGGGGACGGGCCTCGGCATGGCCACGGTCTACGGGATCGTCAAACAGCATGGTGGATATATTCGCCTGGAGAGTGCGCCGGAGGAGGGGACCTCCTTCTTCGTCTATCTTCCCCTTGCCGGTCGGAAGGTGGAAGAGAGGGAAGAAGAGGATTCGGGAGTACTGCCGAAGGGGACGGAGACCATCCTGGTGGTCGATGATGAAACGGCGATTGTCGGCATGTCGGCGAAGGCCCTCTCCATCTTAGGCTATCAAGTCCTGACGGCGGCCAGTGGTGAAGAGGCGCTTGATCTCTGTGGCTCCGGGGAGCAACCGATAGATCTCGTTGTGACCGACGTGGTCATGCCCGGCATGAACGGTCAGCAACTGGCGGAAAAGATCACCGGGAAATGCCCGAAAACCCGGTTCCTTTTCATGTCCGGTTATTCGGAAGAGATTATCTCCCATCATGGTGTGCTGGATAACAACATCCAACTTCTCTCCAAACCGGTGACACCCCGTGTTCTTGCACAGAAGGTCCGGGAACTCCTCGACGCCGACGCCGTCCATAATGTCCCCTGACGGCGTTCCATCCTTTATTCATGTTGTAAATAGACGGGTGAATGGCTGTTAGGGCCGGAAAAAGGAGTGTTTCTTTTCCGGTTTGACCACCTCGGTGGCCGACCGGACAATGGCGACGATCTCGTTGTTGGTCTTGTCGTCGGCGGGATAAAGGATGAAGCCGTTGGTCTCCTCCTTGTAGTTCGGGGTGTAACCGACCAGGGTCTCGTTGTCGCTGAATATTACCTCCACCCGGTCACCGAAGCCGTTCCGTTCCGCCTCGGCATCGGGGGTATAATCCGGTTTTCCCTCGAAATCCTTCACGTAAAAGACCGCCTTTAAATCTTCCACTTTGACCTTGATGGTTTCTGTCTCCTCCCGTGTTTCAGGATCGACCTCAGTCAGGTCGAAGTGCTCGCGATAAAAGGCAAAATTCCGGGTATAGCCCTTCTTGATCTTTCCCTCTTTGAAATGCACGACCACCGGTAGATGCAGATCCATGACCGTCTCTCCTGTATGGTTTTGGATGAGGATACCCTTAATTTATCGCAAAATACCGGAAGTGTCAACAAAATGCCTTATGATTTTTGACGCCATTCTCTTCCCTCTCCTTGACAGATCGTGCAAGGAGTGGTTCCATCTGAAATGAATGAGCCGCTTCTGTTTCATCTGTCGTCCCAGCCCTCTGGGGGATCTTTCTGGATAAAAAGTTCCGGAGGGTGTCGACGCCCATTTTACAAGGAGAAGATCATGAGCGATTTATTCCATCCCGACATGACCGCCGACGAGTTGGAGCCGTTGGCCATGGCTTTTCACAGCATCGTGGACCAGTTTCCCGTCTGCGTAAGAAGCAAAAACAAGGCGGGGATCCGGATAGAAGGCAATCGCGTCATTGACCGAAGCTTTACCGGTCCGGTGATGGAGAAAGTCCTGGAAACCAACGAAGTCGTGCGCGAGTCTCCTGAGTCGGGATCCTACAAGGGAGTGCCCGTCATTGCTGCTCCATTACGTAACGGCAAGGGCGAATGCGTGGGGGTGATGGGGGTTATCGACCTGCGCCATGCCTATGCAGGTTTTGAAGATTAAGGCCACTAAATTTCCAGAGTAATGATATCCTCGCTTTCCGACATTCTCGATTGAATCATATTTTTGAGTTCCATTAATGAAAGCGAAGAATCCCATTTTTCTTTTAAGACCCTTTGAACGTGAACCAGGAAATTGTGCTCAATGTCAACGGATAAGGGATTTGTGGGGTCTCCGATCATTTTCAGCTCGCAGGGAAAAGATTCCTCATTCCCATGACATTGAATGTGAAGGGTTTTCTTCACAAAAGAAATTTCGTGAAACAGGTGGTCGGTGTGTATCCGATGGTATCCGGATACTTGGAGTTCCTTGGCGAGAAAAACGGAGATTGCCTTTTCCCGGGATGCGTCAATATCAATCATCATGACATTTCCCGGGCGATTCTTTTTGGTGATGGAGGGGATGAGTTGCACATTATTTGCGCCGATTTCCATGAGTTTTTCAACGGCATAACCTAATATTTCTCCGGATACATGATCGACCTGGGCAAAGATCAGCTTGGCTTTCTTCTCCATCAT
>CAYQVN010000102.1:0-7335 GCA_964420895.1 uncultured Nitrospirota bacterium
CTTCGACCTGAATATTCCCTCTCCCCTCGGGGAGAGGGTTAGGGTGAGGGGGGATTTTAGCTTTAGGCGGAGTGTTGCATGCGGTGAGGAATTGATTATCTATGTCATTTAGCATTGCCGTTGCCGGGAAGGGGGGGACCGGAAAAACCAGTTTAACAGGACTTCTGATCCGCTACCTGATTCGTCGGGGAAAAAGCCCGGTCATGGCGATCGATGCCGATGCCAATGCAAATCTGAACGAGGTCTTGGGCGTTTCCATTGAGAACACGATCGGGGAACTCCGGGAAGAAGTCCTCGGCCGGGACGGCGCGCAGCCGGGAGGGATGTCGAAAGAGACCTATTTCGAGATGATGATTCATCAGCTCGTTTCGGAAGAGGAGGGATTCGATCTCCTGGTGATGGGACGTCCTGAAGGTCCTGGATGTTATTGTTTCGTGAATAACCTGATCCGGAAATATTCAGACGAGCTTTCGTCCAAGTACCCCTACATGGTGACGGACAACGAAGCAGGGTTAGAACATTTAAGTCGCAGGACGACCCATGATACGGAGCTTCTGCTGGTGATGAGCGATGCCTCCCGGCGGGGGGTACAGGCCGCACAGCGGGTGCAAGAACTGGTCGGCGAGTTGGACCTCAATATCGAACGAACGGCGCTGATCCTCAACCGGGTAGAGGGTGAGCCCGACCCGTTGCTGCTGGAATACATTGAAGATCAGGGACTGACGGTAGCCGGAGTGGTTCCGGCCGACCCGGCGATTACCGAATATGATGCCCGGGGGAAGCCGGTCTTTCAATTGCCCGATGATTCCCCGGCGGTGATCGCCTTCGAAAAGATTCTCGATTCCCTTGAGATCCCCTAAGGGGTTGGATCGGTCCGGAAGGGACGGCATGAGGGCAGGACGAGTTGCCATCATCGGCGCGGGAGTTGTGGGAACGGCCATCGGTGCGTTGCTTGCGAGGAAGGGATACCGGATCACGGGAGTTGCCTCCCGGAACCTCGCATCGGCGGAAAAGGCAGTCCGGTACATCGGCGACGGAACGGCATCGGAGGATCTGGCCGCTGCGGCACGTAAGGCGGAGGTGGTCTTCATTACCACGCCCGACGGTGCGATCCGATCGGTTTGTGAAAAGATTGTCAAAAACGGGGGGGTGACGGAAGGAAGTACGGTCATCCATTGTTGCGGCGCCCATTCGGCGGAACTCTTAGACTCGGCCCGGGCCTGCGGCGCTTCGCTACTTTCGATTCATCCCCTCCAGACGATGGCGGATATCGATCAGGCCGTGCAAAATCTTCCCGGTTCCTACTTTGCTCTGGACGGGGACGAAGGAGCACTGGCGACGGGTAAGGAGATCATCCGGTCTCTGGGGGGAACGGAGATGGTCATTCCCTCGGAAGGGAAGATGCTTTACCACGGGGCGGCGGTCGTGGCATGCAACTATTTCGTGGCCCTCGTCTTTCAAGCCCTCCGTATGTTCGAGGCGATCGGGATCCCCCGGGAAAAAGGACTCCCGGCTCTGATGCCACTCATCGGGGGAACGGTGAAGAATCTGGAGCGGGTTGGCATTCCGAAGGCGCTGACCGGCCCCATCGAACGGGGAGATGTGAAGACGATTGAAGGTCATCTCGCAGCCTTCGACGGCATGATGCCCGAAGGCAAGAAGATCTACTGTGAGATGGGCAAGATCGCTGTGGATGTTGCCGAGGCAAAGGGAAGTATCAGTGCAGAGACCCAAGAGAGGCTCTTGAACTTATTGAATGTTAAATCGGTTTAAACCGCTTGAACGGCTTAAACGATTTGAACTATTTCATGTCATGAGGAGGTATAACGCATGTTACTGATTGGAGAGCGCATCAACGTCATTACGAAAGTACAGCGGGCGGCCATGGAGGCACGGGACCCCAAACCGATTCAGGAACTGGCCAAGGCCCAGGTCGCAGCCGGCGCCAATGTGCTTGATATTAATATCGGCCCCGCCGAGGATGACGGTCCGCAGTTGATGGACTGGATCGTCAAGACCGTGCAGGAAGTGGTGCAGGTCCCGCTCTGTCTGGATACGACGAATCTGGATGCCATTCGGGCAGGTCTCAAGGCCCACAACAATGAATGGGGAAAGGCGATGATCAACTCCACCTCCGGAGAGACTGAGCGTCTCAATACCTTTATGCCGGTGGCGGCCGAGTTTCAGTGCGATATCATCGGCCTCTGTCTGAGTGGATCGGGATTGCCGGCCGATGCCAACGAACGGTGCGCGATCGCCGTCGATATCATGGGGAAGGCCGCCGAAGTGGGGCTTCCGATTGAGAATATCCATCTGGATCCCCTCGTACTCATGCTGAACGGAAACCAGGAACAGGCCATGCACTGTATCAACGCCGTGGAGATGTTCCAGACCCTGAACGATCCTCCCATGAAGACCGTTGTCGGTCTTTCCAATATTGCCAATACGGCACCCATGGAGATGAAGGGACTTCTCACGGCGGTTTTCTACAAGATGCTTGTCGATGCAGGACTCAGTGGGGCCATTATCGATACCCTGGAAAAGGATTTCATGGAGGTCGTTCGTACCGGCGACCCTGCTTCGGTCTATCCGGCGGAACATGTGGAAAAGACCATGAAGGTCATGCGGGGAGAAATTATGTATGCCCATTCTTTCTTGGAGGTTTAACAAGGGATGATGGGGTGGAGTTTGGTTTGAGGCTGTCGACTGCATGATATAAGGGTTCGAGGATTCAAGGGTTCAAGGATTCAAGGGTTTTGGCCTGATGTGTTCTTGCATTGCCTGTGAATTTCACTCGGCCCCTTGAACCCTGGACCCCTCGACCCCTTTCTTTTAACGAAGAGGAGAAGACAATGGCTGTAGAAATTCTGAAAGAAAATTATTCCGGAAAGGTCCTTTCCGTGACGATTGGTGAGGGAGACCGTGCGGTGACCGTAGGTGGCGCGACGGCGTTGCCCTTTCATTCCTTTGAGGGAGAAGCCGGGAACCGGCCGCTCATCGCCTACGAAGTTCTCGATACGGTTCCGGAAGATCCTCCGGCCTCCTTGCAGGAGGAGTTGGGGGCGGTCTGGGACGATCCTGTCAAGTGGGCCAAACACTGTCAGGATGAACTGGGGGCCCGTGCCATTGCTCTCCGTCTGGTCAGTACCGACCCTGACGGTCAGGATGCCTCGCCGGAATCGGCTGCAGAGACGGTGAAAAACGTCCTCGACGCCATTGATATCCCTCTCATTATTCTCGGTTGTTTCAAGGAAGCCAAAGATGGCTCCGTGCTGAAGGCGGCTGCCGATGCCGCCCGGGGACATAATTGCCTGATCGGTAAGGCCCAGGAGGAGAACTACAAGACCATCGCTGCTGCGGCAACAGCCAATGGGCACAAGCTGATTGCTTTTTCAAATCTCGATTTCAACCTGGCCAAACAGATCAATATCCTGCTGAGCCAGGCCGACTTTGATATCAATAATGTCGTGACCGACCCGACGGCGAGCGCCTTGGGATACGGTCTGGAATATACCTATTCCGTGATTGAACGAATCCGGGCAGCCGGTTTGGTGCAGAATGATGCCATGATGCAGCCCCCCATGTTCCTCGATCTATCCTCGGTTGTCTGGAAAGTGAAGGAAGTCAAGGCCTCGGAAGAGGACCTGCCGGAGTGGGGAAACCGGACGGAACGGGCGGTGCATTGGGAAGCGGCGACGGCCACAAGTCTGTTGATGGCCGGCGCTGAAATCCTGGTGATGACTTCTCCCCGGGCCATCCAGACCGTGGAAAAGACCGTTGATCAATTGATGGCGTAAAGATCAAAGGGGCCAAGGATCCAAGGGTTCAAGGATTCCAGTGGGAGACGAAGACGGACCCCGGGAACCAAACCCTAGACCCCTTGACCCCAAGATACCTTGGTGTGGGAGCCGTCGCAGACGGCAAAGATGAAGAGAAGCGGGACACGCGAAGCGTAACCTTTTTTTAGGAGAGACAAATGGCACTTACCGGAATTGAAATATTCAAGCATCTTCCGAAAACGAACTGTAAGGATTGCGGATTTCCCACCTGTCTGGCCTTTGCCATGAAACTGGCGGCCAAGCAGGCATCTCTGGAAGATTGTCCTCACGCCTCGGATGAGGCCAAAGAATTCTTAGGCGCTGCGTCGGCCCCGCCGGTGCGTAAGGTGGTCATCGGCGCAGGCGATGCCGCCTGGACACTCGGTGAGGAGACCGTTCTTTTTCGTCATGAAAAGAAGTTCGTCAATTCTTCCGCCTATGCCATCCAGGTTGCCGATGATGATCCGGAGCTTGCAGCCAAGGTTACCGCCATTGCGGCTTTTAAAGTGGACCGTGTCGGAGAAGATTACGGGGTCAACCTCATTGCCCTGCAGGATGTCTCCGGGGATGCCGGGACCTTCTCGGCTGCAGTGAAGACGGTTGTGGAAGCGGCACCGAAACTCGGACTCATCCTGGCGACACAGAAGGCCGATCTTGTGGAAGCGGGGCTGGCTGCTTGTGAGGGAAAGAATCCTCTCGTCTACGGCGCCAATGCCGACAATATCGATGCACTCCTTCCGTTGGTGAAAGGAAAGGCGTCACTCGCTGTGAGTGCAGCGGACCTCAATGCCCTTTCCGACCTGGCCGAGAAAGCGGTAGCCGGTGGTGTAGAAGATCTGATCCTCGATCCCATGCCGGCCAATGCCCATGAAGCGCTGGAACGGCTGACCCAGATTCGGCGCCTGGCCATCAAAAAGAACTACAAGCCTTTAGGGTATCCGCTCTGGATGTCGGCGGTTCATGAGGATCCACAGATTGAAGGGACGCTGGCAACGGTGGGTACGATGAAGTATGCCTCGGTGATCCTCCTTTCTGAACTGCGTGCCTGGGAAATGCTGGGCCTTTTGACGGGACGTTTGAATATCTATACGGATCCGCAGAAACCGATGCAGGTGGAGCAGAAGATTTACGAACTCGGCAACGTCAACGGCGATTCGCCGCTGATCATAACGACCAATTTCGCACTGACCTACTTTATCGTTGCCGGTGAGATTGAGAACAGTAAGGTAGCAACCCGCCTGGCAGTTCAGGATGTGGAGGGGCTTTCGGTCCTGACCGCGTGGGCGGCCGGAAAGTTTACGGCCAGCAAGATTGCGGAGTTTATCAAAGAGTCCGATGTGGCATCGAATATGACCCGCAAGGAGGTCATCCTCCCGGGGTATGTCTCGGTCCTCTCAGGGGCTCTGGAAGAAAAACTGGGCGGCGACTGGAAGGTCGTAGTCGGTCCACGGGAAGCCAACCAGCTTCCACAGTTCCTGAAGACCTGCGCACAGGGATAAATCATCCCCGTCCGATTGCGTAGATGGAAGCGTCTTCGGTATGATTAAAAGAGATCCTTGCGGCGGCCAAAAGGGTTGGCCGTAGAAGGGGTAACTGTACCTTGATGTTTGAAGGGTAGCATGAATCGAATTAGTTTTAAAACAGGAGTTTAGGAGGTTTTTGTTATGTCTAAGGAAATTGCCTCGGCGGCCATCCGGGCCTCTCACGAGATCATTGAACGGGTAGACAAGATGTTGGCGGAAGTTGCCACGGAGAAAGGCGACGATTTTGCCTTTGAATTTATCGACACCGGCTACTATCTTCCCCACATTTATGCCATGACCGGTTTTGCTGTTAAGACCCTCGGCGATATGCGGAAGGCCTTTGAAGAGTATGTCCGTCCTCTTCTGACGAACGAGCCGGATGAGAAGGTTTTCAAACCCTATCTGGGAGAGGCCCTTGATGCCGGTATGGCGACCCTCTTTGCCCAGGAGATTATGATGGCCCTCCGGTATATCCAGGGAGTGGAGCCGGTGACGGACCCCGAGATGGACCTCACCTACAACGGCTTCATCACCGACTCGATCCTCCGGGATCTTGGATTCCAGCTGGTCGACGGTTCCATGCCGGGCTATGTGGTGATCCTCGGCGCCGCCGAAAGCGATGAGCGGGCCGAAGAGATCGTCCGGGACCTGCAGCAGAAGAACATCCTGACTTTCCTGGCCGGAAACGTCAACGGCAACAGTGTAACCAAACAGCTCCACCGCCGGGGTGTCGAGATGGGATGGCCGACCCGGATTGTCCCCCTGGGACCGGACACGGAACATACCATCTATGCGCTTCATTGGGCGGCCCGAGCCGGGCTGACATTTGGTGGATTGAAGCCGGGAGATTATAAGCTCAATCTGAAATATTCCCTCAACCGGGTCTTTGCCTTTGCGATCGTTTTAGGGGAACTGGACGATATGAAATGGGCCACCGGCGCCGGCGCCATCAACCAGGGTTTTCCGGCTGTCTGTGATACCGATGTTCCCGAGATTCGGCCTCGCGGTGTTTGCACCTATGAGCACGTGGTGCGGGAACTCGACCAGGACAAGATCGTCCAGACAGCGATCGAAACCCGGGGGCTCAAGATCATCGTGGAAAAACCGCCGATCCCTGTGGCCTATGGCCCTGCCTTCGAAGGGGAACGGATCCGGAAGGAGGACACCTTCCTTGAATTCGGTGGCAACAAGTCGCCCGCCTTTGAGCTGGTGCAGATGAAAGACCTCGACGAGATCGAGGACGGTAAGGTTGAGATTATCGGGACGGAGAATGTCGACAAGTACGAAGGGGGCGGTGTGGTTCCCCTGGGCGTAGTGATCGAGGTGGCCGGCCGGAAGATGCAGAAGGACTTCGAACCGGTCCTGGAACGAAAGACCCACGATTTCGTGAACATGGCCCAGGGCGTCTGGCATATGGGACAGCGGGATATCTGTTGGGCCCGGATCAGCAAGGACGCCTTCAATGAAGGATTCCGGATCGAGCATTTCGGCGAGATCCATGTGGCCATGATGAAATCGAAGTTCCCGGCCATTACCGACAAGGTCCAGGTGAAGATCTATACCGATGAAGCCGATGTCCTCCGGATCCGGGACGAGGCACGAAAGGTCTATCACGAACGGGACATCCGGGTGGCCAATATGACCGACGAATCGGTGGACACCTATTATTCCTGTCTCCTCTGTCAGTCCTTTGCCCCGAACCATGTCTGCGTGGTTTCCCCGGAGCGTCTCGGTCTCTGTGGGGCCGTGAACTGGATGGATGCCAAGGCTGCCTTCGAGATCAATCCCACCGGCGGGAACCAGCCGGTGAAGAAGGGGGAGACCACCGATGAAGTCAAGGGCCGCTGGAAGGGTGTGGACGAATACGTGCAAAAAGAATCCCACGGTGCCCTGGAAGGGTTCTCGGCCTACTCCCTGATGGATGCCCCCATGACCTCCTGCGGATGTTTTGAGGCGATCGTGGCGTTGGTGCCCGAGGCGAACGGGATCATGGT
>CAYQVN010000103.1:0-7307 GCA_964420895.1 uncultured Nitrospirota bacterium
TGAAGGCCGCTCAGCGCGTACACTGTACCCGCGAGGGGTCGTGTCTTTCGTGAGCTCTTCCCGAGGGCGCGGCCCGCACCGGGAGGCAGGCCCAGCCGATCGGGATCGTCGAGGTAACCGACTTCCTCATTGATCGTTCCATCACGGTCGAGAAATACCGCTCGCTTTGTCATCCCTTCATACTCCTGTTTTTTGCCGGATCTCCTGCAGGAAGGATCCGGGGTTTTCAATCGTCACGCCAAGCTGCAATGCGTAAAGGGGCAATCCCTCGGGGAAGGCTGCAATTCTCACAGCGTCCTTTTCAGTGGTGATCAGCCCTTGGGCCTGCCGGGCCTTCCCTTCCTCGAGGAGGGTCTCCAACTCCCGGCGGCGGTAGCTGTGGTGGTCGGGAAAGCTCCGTCTACCCTTAAGATCCGCACCGGCCGCTTTAAGGCTCGAATAAAACCTCTCCGGTCGGGCGATTCCGGCAAAGGCGAAAAACTCTTTCCCTTTCAGAAAGGAGAGGGGCTCTATTGCCCCGGAGGAAAGGTTCACCACACCTGTTGTCTCGAATCGGACTGCATGGAGGCTGGCTCGGGGCGCCAATGTTTTTATCCGGCGCCGGCTTTCCTCGGAGGCGTTTCCTGTCAGCAAAATAAGATCGGCCCGGCCCAAGGCGGAAGGTCCCTCCCGCAGGTCCCCGCCAGGGAGACATTTTCCTTCTCCGAAAGGTTTTACTCCATCAGCGAGAAGGAGGTTCACGTCCCTTCGCAGAGGGAGGTGCTGGAACCCGTCGTCGAGGATAAAGGCGTCGATCTCAAAACGCCGCAGCGCTTCCATCCCCGCGATGTAGCGATCCTTTCCGGTGAGGACGGGGGTCCCCGGCAGTTTCCGGGCCATGAGAACAGGTTCGTCGCCGGCGCTGTCGGCCTCCATGAGGACCCGGGTGGAATCGGAGACAAGGTTAACCGGTGCTTCTGAAATCCCCTTATAACCGCGGCTGAGCACGGCCAGACGAAGTCCTTCCGCGGAAAGCTGTCGGACAATCTCGATGACCAGAGGGGTTTTCCCGGTGCCGCCTGTTGTGAGGTTCCCCACGGAGATCACCGGTTTCGGCAGTCTCTTTGACGGCAAGATCTTTTTATCGTAGAGCAGAGCGCGGAGGGCCGTCACTCCCTGGTAGAGGGGGGAGAGGGGCGAAAGGACTCTCCTCAGGAGCGCGATGTTCGATGAATGGTTCATGCAACCTATCCGGTTTGCTGTGTCGATAAGAGTTGATCAATGAGATTAAGCGTTTTCTTCAACGCCCCCTGGTTCTCCTCAATGATGCTTCTGCCGGACCGTCCGATCGTTTCTCTCTTTGTCCGGTCCTTCAGAAGTTCCCCGAGGACCCGGCCGAATTGTGTGTCGCCGTCACATTTGATCCCTCCCTGCCGAGCCTTCATAACCTGTGAGATCTCGGGGAAGTTTTCCATGTGGGGTCCGAAGAGAACGGGGACGCCGTAGACGGCCGGTTCCAGGATATTGTGCCCGCCGTGGGGGACGAGGCTTCCTCCCACGAAGGCGACCGTGGCAATCCCGTAGAGGCGGGAGAGTTCTCCCACCGTATCCAGGAGCAGGACCTCCTTACCCGGTTCCGGTTGGCTCCGTTTCTGGTAGGTGAAACCGATCTTTTGGAGGAGTGCCTCCACAGCACCGCATCGTTCGGGATGTCGCGGCGCCAGGATCAGAGTCAGGTCGGGATGGATCTTTCTCAGTTCCCCGTAGTGTGCGAGGATGATCTCCTCCTCTCCAGGGTGGGTGCTTCCGGCAATGAGGATCGGTCCTTCGGAGGGTAGAAGGAAATCGTGCCGTATCTGTTGCGCTTCAATCCGGGTCAAAGGCCGGGCCGAGATATCGAATTTGATATTGCCGGCGTTACGAACCCGTTCCGGCGGGGCCCCCAGGGAGATGATCCGCCGGGCATCCTCTCCGGTCTGCATGGAAAAGGCCGTGATTTCCGCCAGGACCCGTTTCATGAGGAAGCGGATTCGGCGGTAGCCGGAGAAGGAACCTTGCGAGATCCGACCGTTGACGATCAGGGCGGGGACCTTTTCCCCGAAGAGGGCATGGATACAGTTGGGCCAGATCTCAGTTTCGATCAGAATGAAGAGGGAAGGGTGGATCAGGCGGATTGCCTTGTTTACGATCGGCTTCAGATCGAAGGGGAAGAAGAGGATCACGTCGGCCTCCTTCGCCTGGCTGTGGGCGATCCGGTTCCCTGTCGCCGTAACGGTAGTGACGACGATCTTCCGCTCGGGGTAGCGCCGGCGCAGTTCCCGGACTAACGGCAGGGCGGCGATGACCTCTCCTACCGAGACGGCATGAATCCAGAGGACCTCATGTCCCCGGAGTTTTTCGGCGGTCTCTTTCGGATAGAATCCCAGACGTTGTGCGGCGCCGGGACGGTACTTGGGCGTGGTCATCAGCTTGATCAGGAAGAAAGGGAGGCCGAGGAGAACCAGCACCGTTGAGATCAGATTGTAGGCGAAGAACATCTTTAAATCCCTATTCTTGCCCCCCTTCTTGAAGGGGATTGCTTTACATGTACTACTGAAAATCCCCCTCAATCTCCCTTTTCAAAGGGGGACTTTAAATCAACGGCAAGGAGGGATCAAGGGGGTGTTCACTTGCCCCTTGCTTTATTGAAAGTATCGATCCGACGCAACCGTGACGGCCATGAGTGCTTGTTCCAATTCCATCTTCAGCCCTTCCAGCGTCTCTCCCTGTGCGTCGGCGGGGACCGAAAAGGGTGGGCCGAAGACGAGGACAGTTCGAGCGAAGGGGTAGGGAAACCGAAAGCGGTCCCAACTGGAAAAGATTTTTTTTCGGTTGAAGTTGATGGAGACCGGGATGATCGGTGTCCCCGATTTCTTTGCGGCAAGGAGCACCCCCGTCTGGATCTTGTATTTCGGCCCCCTGGGACCGTCCGGCGTGATCCCGCCGTTTCCCTTATCCTTCAGGATCTTTACCAACTCCCCAATGGCCCGGAGCCCGTCCCGGGAGGAGGAACCCCGGATGGAGTCGATTCCGAAATACCGGGCGACGCGGGCAATCCGCTCCCCGTCCCGGCTTTTGCTGATCATCATGGTCAGGTTCTTCTTCCGCAGGAAATAACAGGTATAGAGGAGCCGGTTGTGCCAGAAGGCGAAGAGGACCGGCTCTCCCTTTGTCTGGAACCGGTCGAGATGTTCCTTCCCGACGATTGAAAGCCGCAGGGACAGCCCCACCAGTTTGATGATGAGGGAGGCCGTGCAGGGAATCAGGGTCTCACGCACCTCGGAAAACTTCATCGGGTGGGTTCCTCAATGGGGGGGACCCCTTCCTGGAACTGTTTGTCATAGAGCTCTTTGTAAAGTCCTCCCTGCTGCAGGAGGGCTTCATGGCGCCCGCTCTCGGCGATCTTCCCATCCCGGATCACCAGGATCCGGGAGGCCCCGGTAATGGTGGAGAGGCGATGGGCGATGACGAAGGTGGTCCGTCCTTTCATCAGCCGGTTGATTGCCTCCTGGACCATCTGTTCCGATTCGGTGTCGAGAGCGGAGGTGGCTTCATCGAGAATCAGGATCGGGGCATTCTTGAGGAGGGCCCGGGCGATGGAGATTCGCTGTCGCTGCCCGCCGGAGAGGGTCATGCCGCTCTCCCCGATCACCGTGTCATATTGGTGAGGGAGTTCCCGGATAAAGGTGTCGGCGTTGGCCGCCTTGGCTGCGCGGGTCACCTCATCATCGGAGATCTCTTCCACCCCGTAGGCGATGTTGTTCCGGACCGTATCGTTGAAAAGGACTGTTTCCTGGGTGACGACGGCAATCTGTTCCCGCAGGGAGTGGAAAGTGACGTCCCGGATATCAGTGCCGTCGATGCGGATCGCTCCCTGCACCACGTCGTAGAACCGGGGGATGAGGTTCAGGATGGTTGTCTTCCCTTCACCGCTGGCCCCGACCAGGGCGATGACTTCTCCGGTCTTTGCCGTCAGGGAGATCCCCTGGATGACTTCCTTGTCGCCATAGTTGAAATGGACATTGTCCAATACGATCTCTTTCTGAAGGGGGGGGAGCGCCTGCGCTCCGGGTCGTTCCTCGATTTCAGGCGGTTCATCGATGATTTCGAAGATCCGCTCGGCTGCCGCCATCCCCTCCTGAATCATATAGTGGACCTTGCTCAGTTTTTTCATCGGAGAGTACATCATGATGACTGCCGCCATGAGGGTGGTAAACTCGGCAAAGTCCATGCGGCTGTGGATGACCGCCAGACCCCCGATTCCAATGACCAGCGTCACGCCGATCCCCTCGATCAGGTCCATCACCGGCTCGGAAAAACCTTTGACCACATTCGATTTGAGACGATAGCGGTAGAGGCGTTGGCTCCTCTCCTGAAAGCGCTTGTTTTCATAATCCTCCATGGCGAAGGCCTTGACGATCCGGATGCCGGTAATCGTTTCATGGAGGAAGGAGCTGATGACGCCGAAATTCTCCTGAGTTCGAGTGCTGATCTTTCGGAGCCGCTTTCCGAACCGGGTGATGGGGATCGTGGCCAGGGGAAGGGTAACGAGGAAAATGACGGTGATCATCGGATCTTTCATCAGGGCGATGACCAGGAGGACAAGGATCGTCATGCTCTCCATAATAAGGCTGGATAAGGCCTTGGAGACGGACTGCTGGACAAGGTTGACGTCGTTTGTGATCCGGGACATGAGGAGTCCCGTTGGTTTGCGGACGAAGAAGGAGAGGGACATCTTGAGGAGGTGCTCGTAGATATTGTTCTGCAGATCCCGGATCGTCCGCTGGGAGACGAGGGCCATGAAATAGGCCTGGCCGAACATGCTCAAGCCTCGCAGTAAGTAGATGGCCAGAACAATCAGTGGCATAACCTTGAGCATGGACAGGTTCTTGCCGAGAAAGATCTCCTTGGCCAGCGGTCCCATGGCCCAGGCCAGGGCGCCTTTGGCCAGGGAGACACCTGCCATGCAGAGGAAGGAAAGAAAAAAGTAGCCCTTGTAGCGGGCCATGAAATGGAGCAGGCGTTTGTAGTTGTTCATTCCTTTTCCTCTATCAGGTCGAGAGCGATACGGGCGGCCCGGGAGGAGGCGCCGGGGGTCCCCAGTTTCGCCACGGCCTCCTGCAGTTCACGGGAAATATTCGCCGCATGTTCGCCGTCTTCCAGGACCCGCATTGCCTCTTCGGCGATGCGATTGGGGGTGATTTCATCCTGGACCAGTTCCGGCACGATCCGTTCTCCGGCCACCATATTGATCAAGGCGATATGGGGAACGCGCACCAGCCTCCTGGCCAAAGAATAGGTAAGAGCCGACAGCCGGTAAAGAACCACCATCGGCACCTCTAAAATTGCAGCCTCCAGCGTTGCCGTCCCCGAGGCCACGATGGCAAAGTCGGAGATGGACAGGGCGTCGTAGGCCTGTTCCCGTACCGGCAAGATCGGCACAACGGCGTTCTCCAGAATTGCGGTGATCTCCTCTTCCGGAATGGTGGTGGCAATGGGAAGAACAAACTGGACATCGGAGATCTGCTCACGGATGATGTGTGAGGCCTCCACCATAACGGGCAGAAGTTTCTCCACTTCATTTTTGCGGCTGCCCGGAAGAAGGGTGACGACGGGAGAACCCCGCAGGATTTTCAGGCGATCCATGATTTCTCCCGGAGATTGCGAAGGGGCGACAATATCCAGAAGAGGATGTCCAACAAAGACACCCTTGTTTCCATAGATCGAGGATTCGAAGGGGAGAACGACCATGATTTTCTCTACCAGTTTTTTGATGGTCCCGATCCGCTTCCGCCGCCAGGCCCATACCTGCGGGCTGATGTAGTAGAGTATGGGAATCCCCAGCTTCTTTGCAATCTTTCCCACCCGAAGATTGAAGTCGGGAAAGTCCAGGAGGATCAGCAGGTCCGGCGAACGGCGCCGCAGGGTCTCCTTCACGGTCCGGAAGGCCTGTCGGATTTTGCCGATCTTCGAGAGAACCTCCGAGAAACCGGTGACGGCGATCTCATGATTCTCAAAGATGAGTTCCACTCCGGCAGCTTCCATGTATTTGCCGCCCACGCCGAGAAAATGGAATTGCGGACCCATTTCGGCGATCTTCCGGACCAGGTGGGAGGCATGGAGGTCCCCGGAGGCTTCTCCGGCAATGACCATGATTGTCTTATTGTTCATCATCTGGGAAATGCCGTGGTACCGGTATGATGGGATTGGATCTCCTGGAGAATGTTGGTTGCTACCTGCAGGGCATTCAATCCCTCTTCCCCGGAAACCACGGGCCGCGACCGTTTGCGGATGGCCTCAATAAAAGAGGACAGCTCCACCTTCAGAGGTTCTTCCCTGGAAATCGAGACCTCTTCCTTCACGATTTGGGGTTGTTTGCCCGCAAGGAACTCCGCCGGATCGCCGATCCTCCGGTAGCACTCCACCTCCTGCTCCTGAAAGTCGAGGGAGATGTAGGCGTCGGCCTGGAAAAAGCGCATCTTTCGCTGGGGATGTGTGGAAACCCGGCTGGCCGTCACGTTGGCCACACAACCATTCTGAAATTCCAGTCGGGCATTGGCGATGTCCACATTCGGTGTGATGACGGGAACGCCGTTGGCGCGAATCTCCCGGACCGGCGATTGAATCAGGCTGAGAATAATGTCGATATCATGGATCATGAGATCGAGGACCACATCGACGTCCGTGGCCCGCCCGACGAAGGAACCGAGGCGATGGACCTCAATGAATCCAGGATCTTGCACCAGTCGGGCCAGTTCCCGAACGGCACCGTTAAACCGTTCGATATGGCCGACCTGGAGGATCTTTTTCTTTGATTCGGCCAGGTGCACCAGATCGGAAGCCTCGTCGGGTGTCACGGTAATCGGCTTTTCCACAAAGACGTCGAGCCCCTGGTTCAGACATTCCCGGGCGATCTCGTGATGGGTCACCGTGGGGGAGACGATGTTGATGGCATCAATCTGTCCAAGGAGGGTGCGGTAATCGTCAAAGCTCTCCACACCGAAACGGGTTGCAATCTCCGACCTCCGGTCACGGTCTGTATCGGCGACTCCCACCAGTTCAACACCGTCCATCTCCGAATAGATCCGTGCATGATGCTGGCCAAGATAGCCTACGCCGATGACGCCGACCTTCAGGGGGGGAATGGATGAGTTTTGTGGATTCATTGGATTGCCTTCATTTGATTATTCTTATCAGTTTTTATCCTGTTGATCCTGTCTAAAAGATTCTTATATTTTCTTTGATCTTATCTTTGCGTCCTTGGCGGCTGGTTTATTGTTGTCAAGCAT
>CAYQVN010000104.1:0-3443 GCA_964420895.1 uncultured Nitrospirota bacterium
AGCACACAGAGATCACGGAGAAAGGCAAAGGCAATAGCGCTGACCACGGGGAAAATCTGGGGCACAGAAGGGCAGAAGAAATCTCTTGCTCTTCATCTTGTTCGTAATCTTACTCCTAATCTTAATCAGATGGCCTTGAAAAAACGGATTAAGATTAAAGGAAGAAGAGTGAGATCATGTCGTCCCGAAAGGGCGACCATGCAAAGCATGTTGCTGAAAAAAATAAAAATATAAGACCAACTTTTGCGGAGGAGTTCCAGCCGGCAGGCTCTGCCATGCCGTCTATGCCGAAAGTTTCCGATATTTGTTCAAATAGTCCGTAACCGTGATGACCAGTTCACTGTGACTCCATGTGAGGGGAGAAACGGAGAGATATTGTCCGTTGTCCGGATTGATCTGTTCTCCGATGACACCGGAAGGACGGGCGTATTTCCGCACCCACTCGATCAGCTCGCCGGCCTGGGCCAGATCTTTCCGGTTCCGGGCTCGCGCGATTTCATACTGGGCCAGCCATAGGGTGCAGATGAACCAGGGATTCCCCGGGGCCTGCACCGACTTCTGATCGGCCCGCTGGTAGGGATCTCCTTCGTAGCGGGCAACCCCTCCCGTCCCTTCCCGGATCCAGAGTCGTTCCCGGACCGCCTCCATGGTCTGAACGATCCGGTCGTCATCAGCATCGAACATCCCGAACTTGACCAACCCGAAAAGGCCGGCATCGACGGTCATGTCCCGTTTCCACTCTCCCCCCTCTTCTTGAAGCATCCTTGCAAAGCGTCCCGATTCCTTGTCGAAGAGAAGCGCCTCCGTGGCGGTGCGGACCTCTCCGGCGGCCATTCGGTAGCGATCGCGATCTTTGACCTCGCCGAAGAGATCAGCAAAGTAGGCGGACGCCGTTAGCCCCGCATAGACGGCGCTCACGGTAAAGGCATGGATCCCGATCCGTTCTTCCCAGAGATCGTAGGAGGGGCGGGGGAGCCCGGTCTTCTCATCCCGGTAGAAGGTCATGAAGTTCGCCGACCGGGTAATGAGTTCCCGGTAGAGGGGTTTGATAAACTCGATATTCCGGTAGCGGTCATAATGATGATAGAGTGCCCAGAGGACGAGGGCTGTTTCATCTTCCTGGATGGGAAGGGTCGTCATATCGTCCCGTTGCCATGGATGCCAGGAGGAGGCCAGGGAGCCGTTGGGGTTGTATTTGTGGAGGAAATAGCCTTCCTCCTTGAGGATCTGTGCACAGAATTTGAAGAAGTTTCCCGAGAGCATGATGTATTCCATCCGGTCCAGGGCGTAGACTACAATAGCGCCGTCTCTGGGCCACATGTAGCTGTAGGTGTCCCGGCCGAACTTCAGGATGTCTGAATCGTTGGCCGCGATTACGGCCCCTCCGTTGTCGATCTGTGTCCGGATTATGAGCAGGCTCTTTTTGAAGAGATCCTGTATCTCCGATGACAGGCCCGGGAAATTGCGCTCCTTCTTGTTCACCCAGGCATCCCAGTAGTGTTGGGTTCGCTGTAGAAGTTTCTCCGGTCCCTTCTCCCGCATGACCCGAGTGAGGACCAGGATCTCGTGATACTTGGTCCCGGCGCCAATCCAGAAGTAGACGGTCTGCGTGCCGCCGGGGGGAAGGGGCAGATTGACGCCGAGGGTGGCGTCGACAGAGCCCTGGGCAATCGGATTTCCTTCGAGGATGCCGTCCTCGGCATCGCGCCAGGTCCCCTCGTTGCCCTGGAATTCCTTGATCCCCGTAGAATACTGGTCGATGCGGGCGCCATGCCCCACCCAGGCGCCGAAGGAGAGATACCGCAGATCCTTGTAGTGGACGAGGGTGTTGGTCTCGGGATCGAAGAAGGCGGTGCCGCCCACGTCATGACCGTAGAGATGGGCATCTTCACTGAAGAAGACCCGAACTTCCCGTTCCCGTTCCATCTCATTGGTTACCATGACCTTCTTGATGTAGAGGTTTTCGTGGAAATCTACTGCGTCTTGGCACTGCAACGAGAGTCCCAGTCCCGCATGCCTGGCAGTGACGTCGGTGACCAGCGTTTCGTTGAGGTATCCCATCTCCTTGTCCCACTCCGGCCCCATCCAGGAAAAGGCCCCCTCCACCCAGAAGCCCAACCGGAAGGGATGGCAGCAGGCATGATTCTCCTTTCCCACACAGGGGAAGTAGAGATCCCGAAGCTGGTATTCAAAATCGAAACAGACGAGCATGGAACCGTTTCCGACGGGGAGATCTCGGGGCATAAGATTCCCTTTCCGATGAACAGGAAATAGAGATGACGTGATGAAGTTGTTGACAAAGGTATCGCAGATTCTCGAAACCGTCAAACACTCAGGCGAAGTGATTGACGGCCAGGTAAAGAATGTAACCGATGTAAGCAGTGAGGAGAAATCCTCCCTCCCGGCGGCCGATCCGTAATTGACTGCCGGCAATGGGAATCAAAATCACTGTAAAGCCGAGCATGACGGGGATGTCGAAGCGGAAAAACTGCGGTGAAGAAGGGATGGGATGAACCGTTGCCGTGACCCCCAGGACGAAGAGGAGGTTAAAGATATTGCTCCCCAGGACGTTTCCGAGTCCGATGTCTCCTTCCCCTTTCCGCAGGGCCACGACGCTGGTCACCAGTTCCGGCAGGGAGGTCCCCAGGGCGACGACGGTGAGGCCGATCACGGCCTGGGAGATTCCCATCTTTTCTGAAATGGAAACGGCCGATCGGATCGTAAAATCGGCGCCCAGGAAGAGAAGAATCAGCCCGAAGGTGAGAGCGGTAAGGCTTCGTGGCAGCGAAGTGGTCTTGACGGAGGGCAGTTCCGGTGGCAGGGCGTCTCCCTGTTGCCGGGCGGTGCGGATGCAGTAATAGATGAATAAAGCAAAAAGAACGACGAATAAAGCGCCTTCCCCCCTGCCGACCCGGTAGTCCCAGGCCAGAAACCAGGTCAAGAGTGAAATCAGCAGAACAAAGGGGATCTCTTTTTTGATCAACCCGGCATGGACTTGAATCGGGCGGGTCAGGGCGGCCGCACCCAGGACCAACCCGAGGTTGCAGATATTGCTCCCGATGACGTTCCCCATGGCGATATCGGTCTTCCCATGGAGTGCGCCGACGAGGCTGGCGGCGAATTCCGGGAAGGAGGTCCCGAAGGAGACGATGGTCAGGCCGATGACCAGGGGAGAAATCCTGAAGTGCGCCGCAATGGCGGAGCCCCCTTCCACCAGACGATCGGCGCCGTAGATCATCAAAAATACGCCGAGGGCGAACATTGCAAAGAGGAGAAGAAAGGTCATGGCGGCTCCGTAGAATCCTAAAAGTGGAATGTACTAAATTTTACATTCGAAGGATAGAAGAAAATCATCGCTCAGAAAAAATCGTCCTGAAATTGATACGCATCAAAGGAGAATTTGTCTGGTCCTTCGGACACTTTCCTTTGGATTCGACTTTGTG
>CAYQVN010000104.1:3543-7243 GCA_964420895.1 uncultured Nitrospirota bacterium
CCTTCGAAGTCCTCGGGATTGAGGCGGATCATGTAGCGCCGGGCCGTCTGGTAGATCTCGGATTGGATATCGGCCCTGCGGATCCGGGTCTTTCCGGTGGCGGGGTCGGTAATCTCGGCAAAGGGGATGGGGGCGGTCTTGCCGTCCTTGAAGAGGACCATGGCGCCCGATCCACCGTCGAGGAGGAAGCAGACAGCACTGTACCCCAGATTCCTTGTATACTGGCGGTCGAAGGCCGTCGGTGCATTGCAGCGGAGTTCGTAACCGATATCCTTGGCTACGATCGTCATTTTGACCCCCATCTCCTTCAATTCCTTGCTCACTTCATTCTTTAAAATCGTCCCGAAGGGGATCTCGGCCAGGCGGATATTGCCATGCTCGTCTTTGGGGGCATCCTTGACGATGGAAAAGGACTCCGGATCGAGGCGGGCTGCTACCCCTTCAGCGATGACCGCCACGCCGTGGTCCTTCCCCTGAGAGAGCCGCTTGATGATCGCGCCTTCCAGGATATTGAGGACCCGGCGGAGGGAATATTTCTCCCCCAGTTCTTCCGGGATGAGGGACATTGTAGCGCCTGCGCCGGTTCCCATGCCGAGGGCGAGGTGCCCGGCTGAGCGGCCCATGGCGATCACGAAGTACCACCGGGCAGCGGTCCTGGCGTCCTCCATCAGATTGGCTACAAGACCGGCTCCCACTTCCCGGGCCGTTTCGTAGCCGAAGGTCGGTACCCCCGGCGGCAGCGGCAGATCGTTGTCGATCGTTTTGGGAACGTGGCAGACGGAGATCTTGCCGCCCGCAGCTTTTTCCACCTGGCTTGAGGTATAGGCCGTGTCGTCGCCGCCGATGGTGACGAGATAACGGACACCGAGGTCGGTGAGTGCACGGACCACATTGGCCATCTTCTCCGGGCTCTTCGTTGGGTTTTCCCGGGAGGTCCGCAAGATCGAACCGCCCTTCAGGTGGATCCGGGAGACATGACCCAGGTTGAGGGAAACGACGTGGCTTGCATCTCCCTGGGAGAGCCATTTAAATCCGTCCATGATTCCAATCGCCTCTTTACCCTGATTGATTGCTTCAATGGCGGCGGCACTGATCACGCCGTTGATTCCCGGTGCCGGTCCGCCCCCGACGACGATTGCGACTTTTTCAGACATCTTTCAGCCCTCCTTATGATATTTATTCCAAAGTTTACAGTGAAATATTTCCTGTTTGTATCAAATGGGCCCCATCCTGTCAATGGCGAGAAAGAAAAAGCAATCTTTTCAAAACAATAGAGCAATACAAGACAAATTAAATTATGTTAATTAATTTGCTTGACAATTCAAATCATGACTGCTATCATTCAATTAATCATGAAACGTTATTAATAAAGAAAGACTCCAGATTATGTTTAAAGTAATTGATTTAATTAATGATTTCAGGAATAAAGGCCGCCGTGTGACCCCTCAGCGACTGGCGATTTTTAAGGCACTGGAGAGGAACAGCTCGCATCCGACGGCTGAGGATCTCTACCGATCCCTGGTGGCAAAACATCCAACCCTGACCCTGGCGACGGTTTATCAGACCCTGAAGATCCTCAAAGACGATGGAGCACTCATGGAGCTGAACCTGGCGGGTGATCGGCGACATTACGATCCGGAGACGAAACTCCACTCCCATGCGGTCTGCACCAACTGCGGAGCGGTGGAAGATGTGATGGATCGAGCGGTCCTCCCTGTTCCCGAAGGAAAAGAAAATTTTGAGTTCACCGGATACAGCATTTCCTACTATGGTCTCTGTGCAAGTTGCAGAAGCCATTGAGCTGGAATAAACCGGGCGTAAAGGAGGTGATGAAGAGGAGGGATAGTGTATGAGAATATTCATTTTGACTGTCATGTTGACGAACATTGATCGATTGAAAAGGAGAAAAAAATGAGCGAATTGGTGAATGAAAACAAGATCGGGGTTGCCAAGGGGACGGCTGTGGAAGACGATGTAATGGCAAATTTCAAGGGGGAAACGGCGGAAGTCGGACTCTATCTGGCCATGGCCCGGCAGGCCCAGCGGGAAGGCTATCCCGAGGTCGCCGTTTCACTGCGGGATATCGCCATGGACGAGGCGGCCCATGCCGCCCAGTTTGCGGAGCTCAATGGATTGATTTCCGAATCGACACAGGAAAACATCGAGAAGATGCTGAAAGGGGAGCGTTTGGCCAACAAGGGGAAGCGCCAGTCTGCCGTCAAGGCCAAGGAGAATGATATCGATCCGGCTCACGACTTTTTTGACGAGTCTTCCCGGGACGAAGGAAGACATGCCCGGGCCCTGGAAGGGCTCCTGAAACGATACTTCGTATAACCCCCCCATACCCTCGCCTCCCTGCGGTACTGCCGCAGGGGGGCTATCCTTCCAATTTCACAAAATAGAGCCTCGCCTTCCCATCCTTAAAATGCCCCCGTTTTGTGGTCGAATGGGTTCGGGCGTCATAGCCGACGACTTTCATCGTGTAGTCGGATCCCTCTTCCAAAGAAAAGGCTTTTGTCTCGTCGTTGTCACAGGCCGTCGCCAACACTTCGATCATTGCTTCGCCGCCGTTTTTCCCGGTCAGATCGGAGACATAGACGGCGCCGCAATTACAGTGTCCTGATGGAAAATCGCTCAAGGGGCGCAGTGCGTTCTTTGCCGGTTTTATAATCTTCTTTTTGCAGAAGGGGCAGAAGGCCCTTGGGTTCTTGTTGAATTGACGATTCATTCCGCCTCCGGTGTTGGAACATAGGGCTCCAGTTCCTTCAGCAGCTTGGGATCCACTTCGAAGCCCAAGGTGAGGGCGAGACCGCAATGTTCCACGGCCTTGCGGTAGTCTTCCTTGTGGTAGTAGGCTGTGCCGAGGTAGTTCTGCATCAACCCGGTTTCCGGCTGGATTTCGAGGGCCTTGGTGCAGACCTCGATCAACCGGTCATAGTTTTCCTGTTGCAGGTAGGCCATGGCCAGCTTGACGTAGGCGTCAAGGAAGTTCGGGTCGATTTTCAGTGCCTTCTCACATTCGGCGATCCCCTCTTCAATTCTCCCCTGCTGGATATAGATGTAGCCCAGGTTGCTGTAGGTGACGGGGAAATCGGGGTTGATCTCAATGGCCTTTTCCATGAGGGCGATGCATTCCTTTTCTTTTTTCAGCTGTAAGTAAATGCCCGCAAGGTTCAGGTAAGACTGCACCATCTCCGGTTTCAGCTCGATCGCTTTTTCATAGGCTGAAATGGCGTGATCGAATTTCTGATACTGGCCATGGATCAGGCCCAGGTTGTAATAAGTCTCTGCTGAATTTGGGTAAAACTGCAGGTACTGTTCGTAATTGTTCAGTAGTCGATGATATTCCTGATCATCTCCAGTGGGGGGTGTGTTGCAGGATGCGTTGTGGTTTTGTTCGTTCATATTGGTAACTTCCTTTCCATGTGTTTGAGAGAGCAGACATGTAAACACAGAACGGCAAGGGCTGTCAATTATTTTCAGGTTTGGACTTCCATAGGATGCACATGAAGACAAACCCAAGCAAAAAGCAATTAACCACGGGGACCACGGGGGAAAGATCAAAAATTAAAAACAATAAATTAAAGACAAAACCACTTTGACAGGATGAACAGGATCGACAGGATATGCAAACCCCTTCTCCCCCGGCGGGGAGAAGGCCGGGATGAGGGGGGAAGTTGGTTTCAGGCTGAAAGCTGAC
>CAYQVN010000105.1:0-7209 GCA_964420895.1 uncultured Nitrospirota bacterium
AGGTCCATCTGCATGCCAATGGGTAGCGTGACTTGTTACGAGACCATCAATCTTACTCTTACTCTTAATCTTAATCCATTCTTTCAAGAGCATCAGATTAAGACTAAGTGGCCCTATTCGTAAATACGGTGGCATTTGAGTGCCGCAGGGCGGTCTCCTCTTCGTTACACTCCCTGCACCGTACCGCAAGGGGTACGCCTCAGTCGTGCGCCTTGATGAGCCCCCCCTGCAGCCCTCTCGGTGCGTCACAGTATTTACGAACAGGACCACTAAGAGTAAGATTACGATGAAGAATGGCAATTACGAGATTTCCCAACTCCCCTGAAGGGGGAGGGAAACCCCCTCCGAAGCTCCTCGCAGCTTTCTTATGGCAAAAACGTCAAAAAACCTCAAACAAATTCTTGAATCTTTCTCCCTTTTTTGATACATTGTAAATAACCTGAAGTTGCAGAGTTTGTTCGCTTTTTGCTTTTTTCTATCTATAGATCGGCAACTTGTTTCGGGTGGCCCTTTTATCAGGATCCTGACACATTCTTCGTACTTGCAAGTGGGGATATTCTCCCAGGTGTAATCGTGTCCTGATTTGAGAAGGCTTCCGCGAAAGGTCCCTCCTTTGGAAAAGACGAAGATCGCTCATTTCATCAAACCGAAACTTCTTCAGGATCTTCTTCAGAGGAATGCCTCTCTTCTCGATATCCCGCTGGTTTTGCTGGATGGCGACGGAAATGTGATTGCCGAATTTCCGGAAAATGCCTTCTCCACTTCCGATGCCCAATCCATGGAGATCTGTCCGGTCTCGGTGCGGGGGAAATTGCTCGGCACACTCTCCGGTTACGGCAAGGAACCCTTTACCGGTGACCGTTTGCGGAAGGCCCTGGAAAATCTTGTTGCCCATCTGGCCGACCTGATTCTCTGCGAAGTGAAGCTCGACAGCATGTCGGAGGAACTGCTTCATAATTATAAGGTCTTGAACCTCTTCTATAATGTAAGCAATTCTCTGGTCAATATTCTGAATGTCCGGAAGGTTTGTAATATCATCCTGGAGCGGATTGTTGCAACCATCGGACTCTCCAAGGCCTCGGTGCTTCTCCTTGACGACAGTCGCGAAAATCTCATGGTCGTGGCCCACAAAGGGCTTCCTGAGGATGATGTGAAAAACACTCTCTTTCCATTATCGGAGAGCGTCTGCAAGGATGCGATTCTCAAGGCCAAGCCGTTGTTCATCCAGAACATTGAGCATTATCCGGGGCTGAAAGAGCGTTCCCGTGGCCAATACCGTTCCAACTCCTTTATCTCTGTCCCGATCCTGAAAAGCAGCCGCCGGGAGAGTCAGGAAGTCCTGGGTGTGATCAACGTGGCGGACAAGTCTTCCGGGGATCCTTTCTACTCGGGGGATATGAAACTGATTGTCGCCCTGACTTCTCTGGCCGCCATGTCGATCCAGAATGCCACCTACTTTGAGGAGGTGGAGCGCACCAAAGAGGAGTGGGAAAGCACCTTCGATGCGATTACCGATTCCGTGGCGATCCTTGATGACCGCTACAAACTTGTCAAAGTAAACAAGGCTTACCGGAACAGCGAGACCTGGGATGAAACGGAACTTGTCGGCAAGACCTGTTACGAAGTCCTTCATCATGTTGACAAACCCTGTGAGGGATGTCCTGCGGCGGAAACCCTGAAGGAGGGGAAACCGGCCTATGCGGAAAAGAAGGTGGGGGGGCGTATTTACCGGCATTGGACGTATCCCATGTTTGATGATAACGGAAAATCCTCGTCGGTGGTCATGTACACCCGGGATGTGACCAATCTCAAAAAACTCAAGGAGCGGCTGATCCAGTCGGAACGGATGGCCTCGATCGGCCAGATCGCTGCCGGCGTTGCACATGAGATTCGCAATCCCTTAGGCTCCATCGTGACGGCGGTGGAGGTTCTCTCGTCGGAGGGGGGTACGGACGAAGAGAACGCCTTCACCTTGACGGAGGTTCTCAAGGTGGAAGCCCAGCGCTTGAACGATATCATCTCGGAGTTTCTCCTTTATGCTGCGCCACAGCAGCCGGTCCTCAAGGAGAATCATCTCAACCGTGTTTTGGAAGAGGTGATCCGGATGGCCGAAAGTGAAGCGAAAAAAAATGACATTTCCATTGTGCTGGATCTTGATGATCGTATCCCGTCCACTTATTTCGACGCCGGCAAGATCAAACAGGTGATCTGGAACCTGGTGATCAACGGGATTCAGGCGATGCAGGCCGGGGGGACCCTGACGATTACCTCGAACCGACTGGACGACGGTGTCGAATTTCGTGTCTGTGATCAGGGGAGGGGCATTGAACAGAAAGACGCCTCCCGTATCTTCGATCCATTCTTTACGACCAAGTCTGCCGGGACGGGATTGGGGCTTTCCATCGTCAACCGAATTGTCGAGGACCACCATGGCAGGCTGGAGATCGAAAGCGAAGAGGGAAAGGGCGCCGAATTTATTGTGCAGCTATCTTTGGAAAAAGAAGGACACCCCCTGGAAACGGTGGGAATGAAAGGATAGTTTCAATGGGAAAGATTCTGCTGGTTGATGATGATCAAAGCGCACGGGTAACGCTTTCCATTGCGCTGAAAAGTGAAGGGTTTGCCGTCGAGATTGTCGACAACGGCCAGGAAGCCATGCGAAGACTCGGCGAGGATACCTACGAATGGGTCATTTCCGATGTCAATATGCCCGGTCTGAACGGTGTGGAACTGGTGCGCAAGATCCGTATGCAGGATAAAGAGATCAGGATCATCCTGATCAGTGCTTTCCGCTCCCCCGACGATCTGCAGGGACTGCAGGTCAAGGGCTTCCTGGAAAAGCCGATCAATGTTCAAAAACTCTATTCAATTCTGCGCGATGAACCGGTCTCCGAGGAGCAGGAATTTGCGCCCCGCGTCAACCGGGTTACCAATGGTCTCTGGCGTGAAGACGGCAAGCGCTTGAAAGATCCGGAGATCATCCAGTTCAAGGATGATATGGAAAAACAGGAGTTCGAGAAGATGAGTTTGAATGTCTATGAACTCCTGGAAAAAAAGGTCGAAGAACGAACGCAGGAACTTCTGGAAAAACAGCGGAATCTGGAAGACGCCTATTATGAACTGCGGAAGACCAAGCGATACCTGGAACATCTCATTGATGCCTCGCCGAATTGTATCATTTCCACCGATATCGAGATGGGGATTCTCAGTTGTAATACGGCAGCCGAAGAAACCTTTGGTTATACCCGGGATGAACTGTTAGGACGTAGTATTGCTGCTCTTCGTGCGCATGGGGCGGAAGCGCAGAACCATGAAATCTATGTCCGGACCCTGGAGGAGGGGAGCTGGGCAGGGGAGATCGCCGGGAAACGGCATGACGGTGAGACTTTTCCACTCTCCATGGTGACCTCTCGGGTCGTCGATGAAGGGGGGAGAACCATCGCGATCCTTGAGATGTCCCGGGAAATCACCGAAGAGAAGAAGATGGAGCAGCAGCTCCTCTACGCGGAAAAATTGAGTGTATTGGGGCAGCTGGCGCCGAAGATCGCCCATGAGATCAATAATCCTCTCCATGTGATTTCCGCCAATGCCCAACTCGGTCAGATGGTGATCGACGATAAAGCGAAGGTGCAGTCCTGTCTGCACAAGGTACTCAATGAAACGGACCGGATTGAGCATCTGACCCGGCAGTTGATGGATGTGGCCCGGCCCACTGAATTAAATATCCGTGGACTCTCCGTGATGGATCTTCTCGATAATGCGCTCCTCTTTCTGAAGGATGTGGGGGAGATTAAACGGTTGGATGTGCAAAAAGATTACAGCGAGGGACTTCCGGTGATTTATGCCGATCAATCCCAGATGGAGCAGGTCTTTCGAAACCTGATCCTGAATGCCTCGCAGGCGATGGAGGAGTCGTCGGAGAAGCGTTTGACCGTTTCCGTGCGGCCGGCGGAGGATCCGAACTTCGTCGAAGTCCTGATTTCCGATACGGGGTGCGGGATCCCGGAAGAACATCTGGAACAGATCTTTGAACCTTTTTATACGACGAAGAAAGTTGGTAAGGGCAACGGCCTCGGTATGCCGATCATTCAGGGGATTGTGCAAAGACACAGGGGACGTATTGAGATAGAAAGCAAGGTTGGTGAAGGCTCTACGTTTCATGTTTACCTACCGGTGGACTGCGGTGGGTGTGGAAATCGATCTGCGGACGGGTTGCAGCATGAAGAGAGAGAAATCAGATCGGACGAAAAGGTGGGTATGGGACATGAAATAATCGGGGAATAAATTTTGTCCGATACGGGATGTGATAAAGTTTTGCGTTTCGTGAAGCACGAAAAACAGAGACCGGAGGAACAGGATGAGCAAGGAAAAAATTCTGGTTGTCGATGATGAACCGGGTGCGGTAGAAGTCCTCGTGGAGATGTTGGAACAGGAAGAGTATCAGGTCGTGGCAGCGGAAGATGGCGAAGAGGCCTTCGGGATTCTTCGTGAATCGGACTTCGATCTGGTCCTGACGGATCTGAACATGCCCAAACTCGACGGGATTGAACTCCTACAGAAGATCCGGGAAGTGAATCCCGCTCTGCTCAGCATCGTTCTGACCGGATGCGGCACCGTGGATAATGCCGTGGCTGCGATGAAGGCCGGCGCCTACGATTATATTACCAAGCCTTTCAAAATTGACGAACTCTCGCTTTCCGTGAAACGTGCCATTGCGTTCCAGTCGATGAAGCGCCAGAACCGGACACTGAAACGGCTCGTCGGCAAAGAATACAAATTCAAGAATTTTGTCGGTGACAGCGATGAGATGCAGAAGGTTTTCAGCCTGATCGAAAAAGTCGCCGATACTGATTCAACGTTACTGATCCAGGGAGACAGCGGCACCGGAAAGGAACTTGTGGCCCGTGCGGTCCATTTCAACAGCCATCGTTCCGAGGGTCCTTTTATCCCGATCAATTGTGCAGCCATCCCCCGGGACCTTCTGGAAAGTGAACTCTTCGGTCATGAGAAAGGGGCCTTTACGGGAGCAACCCTTTCCCGGCCCGGACGTTTCGAACTGGCCGACGGCGGCACGCTCTTCCTCGATGAAATCGGAGAGATGCCTCCGGAACTTCAGGTAAAACTCTTACGGATTCTTCAGGATCAACAGTTCGAGCGGGTCGGCGGCACCCGGACCCTCCAGGTCAATGCCCGCATCATTACTGCGACCAACAAGAACCTTGAAAAAGAAGTACAAAAGGGGACCTTCCGGGAGGATCTCTTCTACCGGTTGAACGTGATCCCGGTCCAGATCCCCCCCCTGCGGGAACGGGCATCGGATATCCCCCTCCTGATCCATTTTTTCCTGGAACGTTTCAGCAAAGAACGCAAGCGGAATGTCCGGGGTTTTTCCAAAGAGGCCATGGGATGCCTGGGAAGTTATCCCTGGCCCGGAAATGTGCGGGAATTGGAAAACCTCGTTGAACGGATGGTGATTCTTGCCGAGGGAGAAACGATCACCCTGGAAGATCTCCCCGAAAAGTTCCATGCCCCTGTCAAACCACCGGCTACCATGGAATCCTTTGCGCTTCCTGCCCAGGGGATCTCCCTGAACGATGCGGTGGAACAATTTGAGAACGAGCTGATTCTCAAGGCGATGAGCCATGTGGGTGGCGTTAAGAGCAAAGCAGCCAAACTCCTCCATCTGAACCGGACGACCCTCGTTGAGAAAATCAAGAAGAAAAAGCTCAACGGTTGGGGGAAGGCCGAGTCCGCCTGACCCCCTCCTTCTGCAAGATCGATTCATGTCAAATGAATGGCACAGGAGTCGTCTTTGACAAGAAGATTCTCCTCTTTGTCATGCAGAATGATCCATTTTCCTCTTTCCTTCGAATTCCTCCTTTTTTTAATATCCCCTAACCTGCGATAAACGCAGGGGAAAAACAAAAATCTTTCAAGCTTTTCTTCTTGCAGCCCTTTTTGCCTTTGTTGGCACATATCTTGCTCTTTGTTGAATCAATGTTGAAATGAATTACGCCCGCACCGGGTCTGATCCAGCTTTTGCCCGGTGAAATCAGTTCGTTTCGTATGGTCGGCAAAGAAGGAAGATATGCGCTTTATCACGACGTTCATTTTTCTTTTCACCTTTACAGGTTTTTTGATCTTTCCGATGGGCCGCCTTGACCCGGCCGATCCGAAATTGGAAACAAGCGAGGCCAATGGGCCTGCAGAAAATGATGATCCCACCCTGCATCCGAATCAGGACATTCTCTCTCTCGCCTTTGGTCATTACCGGGAAGGCCGCTTTGAGGAGGCCGCGGCCCTCCTGGAATCCGCTGTGGAAACCTTGACCGATGCCAAAGCAAAAGAGGCGGCGCTTCTTCTCTTAGGGGATTGCTACTATCAGGCAATGGATGAAAAACCAAAAGTCAACATGCAGATGACCTTGAACACCTATCGGGATTTTGTGAACCTTTTCCCCGGTTCCGATGTGGTTCCGAAGGCACTCTACCGGATGGCCGGGATCTATTCCCGACAGAAGATGTATCAAAAGGCGATTTTCCAGTATACGAAAATTCTTGATGGTTATCCCGAAACGCAATACGCCCCTTCCGCATTGTTTCAAATGGGGCAATCGATGGTGGCCATCCGGGAAACCGAGAAAGGGATGAAACGAATTGAGGAAGTGATTCATAAATATCCGAAGGACCCTGTGATCGTGGAGGTTTATTCCTATCTGATTCGACATGATATGACTCAGAAGCAGTATCTCAGCGCGCAGAAAAGATTTACATTCTTAACACCCGCTCAGATAATGATTCATCGGGACCTTCGACAAATGTATCCCGAACTTTTGTTCCAATTGGGGCATTACAATGAAGCCAGGGATTTCTTCTTTAAGGTGCTCAATGTCTATCCGAATGATTCCTATGCCTCGCTCTGGTCAGCGCGGATCGGGGATATTTATTATCAGGAAAAGATGCAGCAGGATGCCTTGAAAATCTATTATCAGACTCAGGAACGTTTCCCCGAAAGTGAAGGGGCAATCATGGCACGGGCGGGGATCCTCGATGTTCGCAATGAGGAAGGGTCTCTCGTATCTTTTAGAAAGGTCCTCGAAGGATACGACAAACTCCTTGCCGACGTGGCAAAGGGACCTCTCTATGGTCTTGTCTTGATGCGGAAAGCGATGCTTCTCTATCGGAACAATGACCTGGCGGAATCGATCAG
>CAYQVN010000106.1:0-7183 GCA_964420895.1 uncultured Nitrospirota bacterium
ATTCCTTCTGGAATCGAAGAACAAGTCCTTTTACATGAACCGCAACCTCATCGACCGGGTCAGGAAGATCGACGGAATCGAAACCATCACCGAACAGACCTATCTGGAGACCATTTCCGGGATCTGTTGTGACATCGCACGAACCCAGGTGGTTGCCTTCAACCAGGAAACGGATTTCATCGTCCGGCCCTGGCTCCAGCAATCTCTGGGGCGCTCCCTGAAATCAGGAGAAGCAATCGCCGGTTTCGAGACGAACAAAAACCTCGGACTCCAACTCCTGGAGGTGGAAAAAACCCTCTTCAACAAGAAATTCAAGATCGTCGGTGTCCTCGACAAGACCGGAACAGGGCTCGACAACGCCCTCTTCATGACCGAGGAAGATTTGGATCAAATCATTGCCGGCGGCAACTCTCCGCTGAAAAAAGGAGAGATCTCCATCATCTTCGCAAAAATCAAAAAGGGTCTTGATCCCTACCATGTGGGACTCGATGTGGAAGGAAAGATCATTGACGTCGACGTGGTGGCGCGACGGGAGATGGGCGGAGAACTGCTCACCAAGCTCGGAGATATCAACAAGATCTTTCTGATCACATCGATGATGGCAACGGTCCTGACGATCCTTCTGGTCTGGGCCATTTTTACCGCCATCGCCAATGAACGGGCCCGGGAGATCGGTATCATGCGGGCACTGGGTGCGAAGGAGTCCCATATCGTCCGCCTCTTCGTCCTGGAGGTCCTGACCCTGGGACTGTTGGGAAGTCTCATCGGCATGCTGTTCGGCACCTATATTTTTGTCTCCCTGACCGAGAACTTCGCTATCCTCAAAGATTTGGCAGGCCCCGCCCTCTCTTTCGAGACACGCCTGATCATGCAGCTCAAAGAGACCGCCGTAATCATCGGGTCAATGGTTGTCGGCACGGGCATTTGCCTTGCCGGAGCGCTGGAACCGATCCATCGTCTGCGCAAGACGGAGCCTTTGATGGCGATCAAGGAGTAGCAATTGTCACAAGTCGAAATAGACCATCTGAACAAGTTCTACCAGGTTGGTGAGGAGCGGATCACCGCCGTTCAGGATGTCTCCGTCCGGATCGAAAAGGGGGACTTTGTCTCCATTGTGGGCCACTCCGGCTCGGGTAAGACGACGCTCATCTCCCTCATCGGGGGATTGATCCACCCGACTTCCGGACGGGTTCTCTTCGACGGAACCGACATCTGTACACTCCATGAAGACCGTCTCTGCGAATACCGGAACAAAAAGATTGGCTTCATGTTCCAGTTCGCAAGCCTCCTTCCCGTGTTGACAGCCAAGGAGAATGTTCTTTTGCCGGGGATCTTCGACGGCGGCACCACACCGGAAAGCGAAAAACGGGCCGAGGCCTATCTCGATATCATGGGGATCGGGAACAAGAAACACGCCTATCCCGCCCAACTCTCCGGCGGACAGCAGCGGCGTGTAGCCATCGCCCGGGCCCTGATGAACAATCCGGTACTGATCCTGGCCGACGAACCGACAGGTGACCTGGACGAGGAAACCGAGGCAGAGGTGATTGAAGTTTTTCAGCGAATCAATCGAAAAATGGGCCTGACTTTCGTCATTGCCACCCACAGCGCCGGGATCACCCGGGAATGCAACCGCCATTTCCGGATGAAACAGGGCGTCCTGACCGAGGAGATCTTCCAGGATGAGCAGGAGAAACGTTTCCGCCTGGCTTCTTCTGATTATTACTCTATTTAGCCTCACCGCCTGCGGGACCCCCGAGATAGACCTGAAGGGAGCCACGATCCTCCCCTCGGAAAGTCTGCAAAACACCGCTTCGGCCTTTCTTTTTATCATCAATGATGGTACGGGTAACGATCAATTAACGGGGTGCGCTCTCAAAGGATACCCTTCTGTTCGGGGACAGTTGCACAACTTTGTCAAAGGGAAGATGGTCACCGTCGGGAAAATCGTAGTTCCAGCGGGGGAAACAATCCATCTGCAACCGGGAAGCCTTCATCTGATGTTTTTCGGACTTCCGGAAGAAATCTCGGAAGAAATCACCCTCATTTTGACCTTCGCCGAAAGCGGTCCAAAAGAAGTCCGGGCACAGCTTACCCCCCGGATAAGATAGTCATCCTCTGATCTTCTCTCTTTGACTCAACAAATTCCTCCTTGCTGATACTCAGTTGCAAGAAAATGTTGCAGATATTTAGATAATAGTTGCATTTTGAAATACCTGTTGCTAAAATCAGCAACATGTTCAGCAGAAGCACAAGTATCCGGAAAAAAATCAAGCGAAGTTTTTGGGCGGTATTCTTCTTTATCCTGCTGATCGCCTCTAATATCCTCATCAATCTGATCCTCATTGAAGAACGAGTCGGTTTCTATGAAGTTATTTCCATGTTTCTCGATGATACCTTGGAAATCCGGCGCTATGAGAAAAATTATTTCCTCTACCGGAAGCAGGAAGATTATTACGAGACCATTAATTACATCATGGCCGCAGAAAAAATCATTGAAGAGAACCGGAAAAAATTCGACGCCATTACCTCCCTCCATTACTGCTGGATCGTCCTTTTTCAACGCCAGGAGATTTCCGAAATGATCCGTCACAAGGCCTCCGTTGAGACCCTTACCCTACTCAGCGATTACCGGAAACTTCTCAAAAAAGATTTTGATACCCGACCCGTCTCAGGCGTTCTCGAAAATGAGATTCGCCATATCGGGCGGGAACTTACAGAGATTGCGGAAAGGTTTGCACGGCAGGAACAGGCTAAGATTCAGGGACTCTTGAACCTCACCCGGAAAAGCCTGATTTTCTCGGTAATTCTTCTATTCATCGGGACGGCTTTCCTGGGCAGACTGATCTCCCGTATCGCCATCCGTCCCCTGAAGGACCTGGAAAAGAACATGCAGAAAATCTCTTCCGGCAAGTTGGAGATGCTCTCCAACAGTTCGACGGACAACGAGATCGTCGCTCTGACCAACGCCTTTAACCGAATGATCCGGGAGCTTTTCACCCATCGGGACATCATCCGGGCGGAGAAGCTCGCCTCTTTAGGGACCATGTTCGCAGGGATTGCCCATGAGATCAATAATCCTCTTTCCAACATCTCCACATCCGCCCAGATCCTGGCCGAAGAAAAGGAAGCCGTCGATCCTCAATTTCAGCAGGAGATGATCGAGCAAATCGTTGATGAAACGGATCGGGCCAAACGGATCGTTCGGTCCGTTCTAGAATTCTCACGGGACAAGGGCTTGAAGAAACAGGAGCTGAACCTCCTCGACCTGACGCGAGAAACCTTCCGGTTCATCCGGGGCGAGATGCCCCCACACATCACACTGTCCGTAGAAATTCCTCCGGAATCAATCGCTTATGGGAACAAAAACAAGCTGGAGCAGGCCTTGCTGAATCTCATGAAAAACGCAATCGATGCCATGCCCGACGTAGGCAAGGAAGAAAAACTGACCCTCTCGGCGCATGCCATCGGGGATGAAGCCGTCGAAATTTCTATCACCGACACAGGGAAAGGAATCGCCGAATCACAAATCACCAAGATCTTCGATCCCTTCTTTACGACCAAGGATGTGGGGAAAGGGACAGGGCTTGGCCTCTTCGTTGCCCATGAAATCATTGAAGAGCACGGCGGAACAATCGTTGTGAAAAGCCACGAAGGATCTGGAACGCACTTTACCGTAACACTACCCATGCACGGAGAAAGCCATGATTCATAAAATCCGCCTTCTGATTGTCGATGACGAAAAGATCGCCCTGAAAAATTTGAGCCATGTCCTGAAGAAAGAGGACTATGACGTAACTTCCACAATCAGCGGACAGAGTGCCTTGAAAATGATTCGGGAAAGGACCTTTGACATTGTCCTGACCGATCTGAGAATGGAAAAGGTCGACGGGATGAAGATCCTCAGGAAGTGTAAGGAGATCTCCCCGGACACGGAAGTGATCATGATTACGGGCTATGCTACCGTGGAAACGGCCATTGAGGCTATGCAGCACGGTGCCTATCACTATATCGCCAAGCCCTTCAAACTCGATGAAGTCCGCAACGTTGTCAAGGAGGCCTCGGAGAAAGTCCGCTTGAAAAAAGAAAATGTAGAATTGAAGGAACGCCTTGAAAATGTTGAAGAAAAGTTGAAAATTATAACGGAAGATCCCCAGATGATCCGTCTTCTCGACATGGCTCGGGAGATCGCCCCCACCGACTGCAACACCCTGGTCACCGGGGAAAGTGGTACCGGCAAGGAATTGATGGCCCGGTATATCCATCTTCACAGCAGGCGTGTTGATGGCCCATTTCTGGCCGTTAATTGCGGCGCCTTCACGGAAGATCTCTTGGCCAACGAGCTTTTCGGCCATGAAGAGGGCGCCTTTACGGGTGCCACGGTGCTCAAAAAAGGACTGGTTGAAATTGCTTCGGAGGGAACCCTCTTTCTCGATGAAATCTCGGAGATGTCTCCTTCCATGCAGGTCAAACTGCTCCGGGTGATTCAGGCAAGGGAGTTTCAGCGGATCGGGGGGACCAAAAGCATCACCGTCAATGTACGCTTTGTCGCCGCCACCAATCGGGACCTGAAAGAGTTGATCGAAAGCGGAGAGTTCCGCCATGACCTCTTCTATCGCCTTAACGTGGTCACCCTCCATCAGCCTCCCCTGGCAGAACGGAAAGAGGACATTCCCCTCCTTGCCTATCATTTCCTGAAGAAATATGCCGCCCTCATGGGAAAAGAAACGACGGAGATTTCTGAAGAGGTCCTGAAACTCCTCAGGGAATACAATTTCCCCGGCAACGTGCGGGAACTGGAGAATATTATTGAACGGGGCGTGGCCCTCTCTCGGGGTGAAACGCTGGCCATGTCCTCCCTCCCGGACGATCTGAAAGGGTTCTGTCTCAAGACCTATCGCCGGCAGGAGGGGAAGTTCCCCTCTCTCGAAGACCAGGAAAAGACCTATATCCGGTGGGTCCTGGAAGAGGTGGACGGAAACAAATCCAAAGCTGCCCAGATCCTGGGGATCGATCGTGTCTCCCTTTGGCGGAAACTGAAGAAATTTGACCTCGAAGAAAAATAGCTGTTGCATTGAGCAACGTTCCGCCCCCCTATTTCCCCTCTCTTCATTTTGCTTTTCCTTTAAAAACAACCACTTAAAAATTGGCATCGACCTTGCATTAGAAGATCAGCAGCATTCGGACATACAAACCACTAAGGAGGGTACCATGAAGCATTTTATTAAAGACTTTGCAGATACGATGGCTGCCGCAGCAATGGCGCAAGGAGGAGACCATAAGGCGGCAAAAGAGATCATGGATGAGGCCCGCCAGATCCGGGAAATGAAGAAGGCCGTCAAGGTCCACAAGGAGCGGGTACAAAACATCATTGAAAAGCATGACAGGACGGAAGAAGCCATCGTCTTTGCCCAGGCCGGTGAGCAGGCTGTTGCCCAGGATATTCTCAAGGAAGCAAAGCAGGAGAAGAAAAAGATCCTTGTTGTCGGTGGAGAAGATGGTTTTTCCGAAAAACTGATCGATTACGCCGTCGGTATGGCCGGCCGGATGCACTACGAAATCGTCGCCCTCAACGTCATCCCTGTAGGAAAGCAGCTCTTCCGCTTTCTCAATGAAAAGAAGGTCACCGAGGAATTTCAACAGAAACCGGAAAAGGGAGCGATCTCTTTCCAGAAGGCTGCTGAAACAAGGAAGCTCCCCTTTCGTCATATGGTCAAATTCGGAAGCTTCGACCGGGTCGTTAAGGAGATCCACCGCGAGATCCATCGGGTCTCCTTTGTCCTGACGGAACCGGACCACCTCTGTGAAGGTGCTTCCGATTGCAAAGTCACAAGCATTCCTGTATTCTGCATGGTGCCCGACGCTCAATAAAGCCCTCTTCGCCTGGGAGATCGGCTGAATTGAAGAAATAAAAACGGAAGAAGAGAAACCCTGTTGGGCTTTTCTTCTTCCGTTGTTTTGCGTTTCAGGGCATATCGGACAGCAATCAGTTCAAAATATTTTTTTTACGTTGACCAGTCCTTATCCGCGTCCAAGGGGAAGAATCGGAAAGGGGACAGCGTTCGGCGTTTTTCTTTTTTCTTTCAGGGGAGCATCCTATCCCCGCTTACCTCGAGGAGGATTTTTTTCATGCTCACACCAGATATGATTATGGTGATGGCGGTCATTGCCGCCGCCGTTTTCCTTTTTATCGTTGAATGGGTTCGGGTCGATGTGGTCGCCATTATCGTCATGGTCACCCTTCCGATTCTCGGCCTGGTCACTGGGAAAGAGGCCTTCATGGGCTTTTCCAGTAACGCCGTCATGTCCATCATTGCCGTCATCATCATCGGTGCCGGACTTGACCGGACGGGAATCATGAACAAGGTCGCAAAACCGATCACCCGCCTTGCCGGAAACAGCGAGTCGAGGTTGATCGTCCTGGTCTCTTCAACGGTCGCCGTGATCTCCTCTTTCATGCAGAACATCGGCGCCGTGGCCCTCTTTCTGCCGGCCACGCAGCGGGTCTGCAAAAAAATGGATGTCGCCCCCTCCCGGATCCTCATCCCCATGGGCTTTCTCGGAATCATCGGGGGTTGTCTCACCCTGGTCGGTTCGAGCCCCCTCATTCTCCTGAATGACCTGATGGCCCCCAAGGGACTGGAACCCTTCGGTCTTTTCGATGTAACGCCTATCGGTATCGCCCTGATTATCGCTGCCTTGATCTACTTTGTCCTTTTCGGGCGCTTCATCCTGCCGGAAAAAAAGGCCGACATCGGTGCCTCTCAGACCATTGATTTCGGCCAGATCTACACCTCGGCCAACGAACTTTTTGAGATGGAATTTCCCTCGGAATGTGATTGTGAAAAGCCCCTGGAGGAGATGGCGATTCGGCCCCACTATCTGGTGACCGTTGTCGCTGTGGCCAAGCATGGAGCAAGCAAAAAAATCCTGGCCCCGACCTGGGACACGGTGATCAGTCCAAAAGATACCATCGCTGTCGTTGGTGCAAAAGAAAACGTTCATCGTTTTGCCGAAGATTACAGCATGACAATCAAGGAGAAACTGGAAGTCTTTGAGGAAGAACTATCAACAGACAATTCCGGCATGGTCGAAGCGATCGTGCCCCCCCTATCGAAACTGGAAGGAAAAACGCTTCGGAGTGTCCACTTCCGGGCAAAGTACCAGGTCAACCCCATTGCCG
>CAYQVN010000107.1:0-7062 GCA_964420895.1 uncultured Nitrospirota bacterium
TCCCGACATGCTCGTCTACGATTATCTCCTCTTTGTAGCCGGTCTGCGCAAACTGCGGGGAGGGCGAAAGGTGGGCCGCATCAAGGAACTGGCTCGATTATGCGGTCTCAACGAGGTGATGCACAAGCCGATTCATGAACTCTCCAAAGGTTACAAACAGCGGGTCGGCCTGGCCCATGCCATGATGAGCGATCCGGAGATCCTCGTCCTTGACGAACCGACCTCCGGCCTCGACCCGAACCAGATCGTGGAGATCCGGGACATCATCCGGGAAATCGGCCGGGAAAAGACGATCATCCTCTCCACCCATATCCTGAGCGAGGCCGAAGCGACCTGCGACCGGGTGGTGATCATCAACAAGGGTAAAATCGCAGCCGACGGGACCACCGATACCCTGAAGGAAAGTTCCGGCCAGGCATATACCGTTCAGATTTCCCTGCAGGAAGAAAATTTCGACCGTGTTCAGAAGGCCTTTACCGGCATTCCCGACGTTGATGCACCGGCCCTCACCAACGACCGCAACGGCACCCTCGACTTTTTGTTGACCTGCCGGACGGGAAAGGATCTCCGGCCGGTCTTTTATGACATCATCCGGCGGGAGGGCTGGAACCTGCTGGAATTCTACCGCCGGACGCAGACCCTGGAATCGATCTTCCGTCAGTTAACGAAGGAGGAGTAGGATGCAAAGCACCATGCAAATTTTCCGAAAAGAGTTTGGAGGGTACTTCATCTCTCCCATCGCCTATATTGTCATCTCTATTTTTCTCGTCTTGACAGGGTGGTTCTTCTTCTCCACCTTCTTTCTCTATAATCAGGCCGATCTTCGAAACTTCTTCTCCCTCCTGCCGTTGACCTTTTCCTTCGTCATTCCCGCGGTAACGATGCGGCTTTTCGCCGAGGAGTTCAACACCGGCTCCTATGAACTTCTGCTGACCATGCCGGTCTCCCCCACCGATATTGTCCTGGGAAAGTTCCTGGCCGCCGTCGCCTTCGTAGCGATCATGCTGATCCCCACCCTCTCCTATGGTCTCTTCATCTCTTTTCTGGGAGATCTCGATGTGGGACCCTGGATCGGCGGGTACGTGGGGGCGCTCCTCCTGGGCGGGGCCTTTGCCGCTATCGGTCTTTTCGCCTCTTCCCTGACGCACAACCAGATCATCGCCTTTATCATCGGCATGGCGATCTGTTTTACCCTGACCCTGCTCGACAAGATGCTCATCTTTCTCCCCGAGTCCCTTCTAAGCGTCTTCCAGTTTCTGGGAGCCGACGCACACTTCCAGAATATCGCCCGGGGGATCCTCGATTCCCGGGACATTCTCTATTTCCTCAGCCTCTCTTTCATTATGCTTTATGGAACCCACCTGGCTGTCCAGGAAAAGAATTAAAGGAGGAGTTCTTGATGAAAGCCGTACTCCAGAAGATTTTCCAACCAAAATTCCTTCTTTATCTCGTTGTTATTGTTCTCGTAAATGTGGCTGCGGCCACCCTCTTCTTCCGGATCGACTTGACGGCCAACGATGTCTATTCCCTCTCCAAAGCCAGCAGGGATGTGGTCTCCACCCTATCGGAGCCGTTGACCATCAAGGTTTTTTTCACGAAGAATCTTCCGGCCCCCTACAACACCCTGGAACGCTATATCCATGACCTGCTGATGGAATACAGCATTGCCGGAAACCGCTATTTCAATTATCAGTTCTACGACGTCTCAGGCGAAGAGAATGAAGCAGCCCGGCAAAACCAGGATCTGGCACAAAGTTACGGGATCACTCCGGTCCAGATCCAGAACATCGAAGAGGATGAAGTGAAGTTCCAGAACGCCTTCATGGGGATGGTCCTCATCCATGGCGATCTGATTGAAACGATCCCCGCCGTCACCACAACGGAGGGGCTGGAATACAAGATCACCTCCACGATCCGGACCATGAACAACAAGATCAGCGCCCTCCTCAGCCTGAAGAACAATGTGGAAGTCAAACTGATCCTCTCTTCTTCCCTGCAGGTCGTCGGCCCCTACATGAACCTGTCGGGACTGACGGAACTTCCCTCCCTGATCGAAGAGGTCGTTCGGAAACTGAATGAGAAGAACTACGGAAGACTCGCCTTCTCCTCCATCGATCCGACAGAGGACCCGGCCGGGGAAAAAGAGTTCCGGGATAATCAGATCGTTCCGCTCCGGTGGGATGCCTTCACCGATCGACTGGGAAAAACCATCCCGGCAGGCAACGGCTATGCCGGAATCCTGGTGGAACATGGCGGCCGACAGGAGGAGATCCCTCTGCTGCACATCTTCCGCCTCCCCATCTTCGGAACGCAGTATCAGCTCGCGGAAATGGATGAGATCGAAGAGGGGATCGAAGATGCGGTGGAGAACCTGATCAACACCAATGAAAAGATCGGCTATCTTGCCGACCACGGGACCCTTCCTTTGCAATCCTTTTCCTCCATGCCGGGACAGCCTCGAAGTGAGTCCCTCTCCCAGCTCAACAAACTCCTTTCGGAGGAATACAACATTCAGGAGGTCCGGTTGAAGGAGGAAGGGATCCCCGAGGGGCTGCCGACGCTCATCATTGCCGGTCCCAGGGAACCTTTCTCTGAGGAGGAGCTTTACCGGATCGACCAGTACCTGATGAAGGGGCGAAACCTGGCCCTCTTTCTCGATCCCTTCGAGGAGAGTTCAACGCCGCAACAGCAAAATATGATGATGGGACAGGGACCGGTCTACCTGCCCGTCAACACAGGACTGGAGAAACTCCTTGCCACCTACGGCATCCGTTTAAACTCTTCCTATGTCCTGGACAAAAGCTGTTATCGCCAGGAGATCCCCCAAGCCTTCGGCGGCGGGGAACGGAAGATCTATTTCGCTCCGATCATCAAAAACGACTTCATCAACAAGTCCGCCCCCTACCTCTCTAACATCAAGGGACTGGTCCTGTTGAAAGCCGCTCCGCTGAACCTGGATGAGGAGAAGATCAAGAATCACAAGCTCACGGCGACCCGCCTCTTCTCCTCCAGCGAAGAGGCCTGGGAGATGAAGGACCGGGTCAGTCTGAACCCCATGTTTCTCCAGCCTCCCCGGCAGGAATCGGACCTGCAGCACTTTGATCTGGCCTTTACCCTCACAGGAGCATTCCCCAGCTATTTTGCAGACAAGCCGATCCCGGAACGGCAGGATGGCGGGCAACCGGGAAAGGAGAGCAAGCCCACCGGGGGCGAAGAGGAAACGGGAGGGCTCGATATGTCCCATATCCAGACCGAAGGGACCACACTGAAGACCTCTCGGGGCGGCAAGATCTTTCTCATCGGCACCTCGGAGATATTGAAGAACAATGTACTGGGGGAAAGCGGGAACAGCCCGAATTCCCAGTTTGTCATGAACATCTTCGATGCCCTGAACCACCGGGAAGCAACCGCCATCATGCGGAGCAAAGCTCAGCGGTTCAACCCCCTGCGAGAGGTCCCGCCTGCGGTAAAGACCCTCGTCAAGGTGACCAACATTGCCGGCCTTCCCGTCCTGGTCATCCTCGCCGGTCTGATCATCTGGTACCGGCGCACGGCGCGCAAACGGCATGTTCAGCAGATCTTTACACAATCTTGATGGACTGAAAACTCAACAGCGAGGAACAATGCAATGAAAGGCAAGAAAGAGTTCCTGATCCTGGTGCTGATCATCGCGGCACTCTCCGCCTACCTGGTGCTGCAGAAGAGAGGAAAGACCCATTATGTCCTCCCTGAACTCGCCCCCGTGGAAGCGAAGGAAGTCACCCGGCTCCATATTCACAAGGGGGAGAAGGACCTGGAACTAAAAAAGGTGGACGAACGGTGGATGATCCTTCCCCGGGAATACCCCGCCGACTCAAACACCGTCAACGAGATGATCGACGGCATCGTCCACCTGAATCTGACGGCACTGGCCTCGGAATCGGGCAATTACAGCATCTACGACCTGGGTGACGATCAACGGATCGATGTGCAACTCTACAAGGGTGACGCACTCCTTCGGGAAGTCGCCATCGGGAAGGTTGCCTCCTCCCGGCGGCAGACCTTCGTCAGGCTCCCCGAGGGAAAAGGGGTCTTCCATGCAATCGGGAATCTGGTCTCTCTCTTTGACAGAGAGATTCCAGAACTGCGGGACAAGGAGGTCCTCGTCCTGAACGAAGAGATTCAACAGATCGTCCTGACCCGGGGGGAGAAGATGGAGACCTTTGTCAAGGCGGCGCCCCCTGTTGCAGTTACATCGGAAGAGGGTAAGGAGAAAGATGAAAAGACCAAGGCGGCCGCACCGCCTCCGCCGCGCTGGCAGACCGCCGAGGGGAAAAAAGTGAAGGAAGGCGCTCTCGACGAAGTGGTCACAGCACTCTCCAGCCTGCACTGTGATGATTTCATCGATGATACCCGGGAGGAGGAAGAGCCGGGCAGCCCGATCTATACCGTCACGATCAAGGGGCAAAAGGACTATACGGTGAAGATCTTCGGGAAGGATGAAAACCGATACCGGGCATCCTCCTCGGAAACACCCTACCCTTTTTATCTTGCAGACTGGAAGGCGGAACGGATCATGAAGGATCCCGAGGAACTGGTCATCGAGGAACCTTCAACCGCACCGGAAGCAAGTACGGAAACGGGAGACAATGGGAAGGATCACTCCCCGGCACCGTAAAGTTTCCGGTATTTCTTCTGTAAGGCATTCAGGGTGCTGAGGTATTGAGCACGATCTTCAAGGTTGGCTGCGCCCTGGATGTCGACAATCAGTGCGTCCAGAGGATATCGGATATCCATCCCCCATTGGTTGAGATTCATTCCATTGGCCCCGTCGAGGATGAGAATCGAATAATATTGTGTCAGCATCCGCACCCGGGAATCCCGACGCATGAGATAGGAACGTCCTCCAAGGGTATTCAGAAAATAGACGGAATAATCGTAGACCCCCCGCAGAGGCAGGGAGAAGGTCAGGTTGGTTCCCGCCTCCCGGCACAAGGCTCCCAACTCCAGGGAGCGGTAAAGAAGTGCAAAGAGAGATTCCATCATATCGCCGTCATGGAGCAGGATATCCCGCAAGAGGAGGGTATTCTTCTTCCCCAGGACCCGGAAGAAATGGGCATTATTCTGGAGGACCCGCAAAAGGTCGTCCGTTTCACGGACGACAACCGGCGGAGATTGTATCAGGCGTGGCAAAACCCCCTGAAAGTGCTTGCACACCCCCTCTTCAAAACCATAGGCCCCGACATAATCCTTCTCATCCAGATAATGACAGAAACTTACCAACTTCTCCTGCAGGGACCTGCATTCCTCATCTTGTGAAACCGGCTCGTCCGCGTGCACTTGTTCACCATCAGTTGTTGCCGTGACCTCTTTTCCGAAGACCTCCTCTTTCCGCTCCTCCGGCACCGCCTTCGGTGGCGCCTGCAGGGCCGCCTCTTCCTTCAGAGTCGACACCTCATCTTCCAGGGAGGCAATCTTCTCTTCCAGGACCGATTTCTCCTGTTTGATCAGATCGTTAGAGAGCCATCTTCCGGCCCGGTCCCAGTCCAGATAAAGATAAAGCCCGAATCCCAGGAGAATGACGATCACCGCAACGAGGAAATAGTTGATTGATCGATCCGGTTCGGTATACATTATCCATCTCCTTTCATGACAAACAAGCTGAAGGATTGTCGTCAGTTTTTTTGCCAAAATATCAGCAGCAGCTATTTCTGTCAAGGAAGTGTTAAATTTTCCTTGTCAAAAATGTATTACCCTATATATAATGACACAAATTAATAACAAACCTTGCATCGTAAGATTTCCCATCACACAAGGAGGTGACATGCGCATCAAAGGCACGGTCGTGCTGTTTCTGGCACTGATATGTCTTCCCCTGCCCCTTTATGCCGTAGACATGAACGGTGCATCGCGGACCTATTTTCAGGCTCGGGAGTCCTTCGACGACGAGACCTATCTGCCTCTCTTTGAATACCTCGATTTCTCCCTCGACGATTTTGCGAAGGAGGAATACTCCTTCCACTTCGGCGGCTGGGCACGGCGGGACCTGAACAACGAAAAAAGCTTCGATCAGCGAAGCTCCAACCTCGACCTGCAATACGCTTATCTCAACCTCCATCGGGACGAGGCCAATGCCGTCGTTAATGTAGGACGGGTCCCCGTCTATGAGGGGGTCGCCTCAGAGAGTGTAGACGGCTTCTATACCCGAAGCGATCTTCTCCACGGCTTCGGCATCGCCGCCTATGGCGGGATCCCCGTGGAGACCGATTTCGACAAACGAGGGGGAGATCTCATCTACGGAACGAGGATCTCACGGGAGCAGGCGGACCTCTACCGGGTGGGACTCTCTTATCTTAAAGAGCGAAACGACGGGGAGGACTTCCGGTCCGAGACGGGCCTCGATCTTCGGCTCCGCCCCCATGAACAGGTGGAACTCTTCGGCCGATCGACCTTCAACGGGGAGACCTCGGGATGGATGGAACACGCCTACAGCGTCACCTATCTTCCCCGGGAGGATCTACGCATCGTGGGGGAACTGGACGCCGTCAACTACGAAGACTATTTCGCCAATGTAGACACCGACACCACAGGGATCTTCGATCTGAGTATCGGCGTCCTCGATCCCAATGAGGAACTGCTGGAACTGGGACTCCGGGGGGAATACAAGGTCAAAGAAGAGCTGACGGCCACTGCCCTCTTCCGGAACTACAACTACAGCGAGGCCGACAGTTCGAACTATTACGGGGCGGGGCTGACCTACCAGCCGACGGAAGAGATGGGCGGCGGCTGTTCCCTCTACCGGATGGACGGTCAGAGCGACGCCCGGCGCTACTACGAGCTTCGCCTCTATGCCTACAAGCAGTATGACAAGGCCGACGTCACGGTGGACCTCTTCAACGTCCATTACGACGAGTCGATCAACGGAGAGTCGAATGGTTTTTCCGCCTCTGCAGCCTGCGGATACGCCTTGAGCGAAAACGGCCGTCTCTCGGCCGACGTGGAGTATGCCAGCAATCCCACATTCAGTACCGACATTCGCCTCTTTGTGAAATATCTCTATAACTTCAATGTCTCTCCCCTGAA
>CAYQVN010000108.1:0-7046 GCA_964420895.1 uncultured Nitrospirota bacterium
CGGACTCCCCTTTTCGCCCCACAACGATCATATCCACACCTTTGTCCTTCGCCGTTTGTACAATATTGTCATAAGGTGAGCCGATGGCCGTAACGGTCTCAATATCGACCCCTTCTTTCTCGGCAAACTCTTTGACCCACTGTACATTATTAAGGGCTTCTTCTCCCTCGGTTTTTTTCCGCGCCACGGAGATCGCCACAAGACTACTGCCACACCGCTTGGCAAGACCAATGGCCTCGGCCACGCCCCTCTGACTCTCCTCCGACCCATCGGTTGCAACGAGAATTTTCAAACAAGCCATCGAGGCATCTCGAGGAACCACCAGGACATCACAGGGCGCGCGACCGACAACCAGTTCTGTGACACTCCCCATCATAAGCCTTCTAAGACTGCTCTGCCCCCTTCGCCCCATTACGATCAGGGCAGCCTCAACTTTTTCCGCCTCCTTGAGGATATGATCCTGCACATCACCTCCGTGATGGGCGATCGTTTCACAGTTGACCCCTTCGTCTTCCGCCCTTTTCTGCATGGCTTCAAGATGTTCCCTCGTCTCTGCAGCCGCCTGTTCCACCAGGTCCGGAGCATGGGCTGAGAATTCCGGGTTGGTTTCTACAGCGGAAACAACATAGAGCTTACTGGAACAGACCTTGGCGATCTCAAAAGCCTCCCGGATTGCCCCTTCACTACATTCAGAACCATCCGTCGCCAGGAGAATATGCTCCAGTTTGGCCACAGGACAGGATTTATATTTTCCCATCGGTATACCCTCCATGATAAATGTTATTCTCCGACAATGATTCCACTCGCTGCCAGGAAGAGAACAAGGATCTGTAGCACGATAATCACGGAATAGGCCGTGTCCTTCTTCTTCAGAAAGGTCGGAAGTATCACGGCAAAAGAAAGCATACTGGTGGCCGCAAGCAAGACGATACCGATATTGGACACCATATCCCCGTGATTGAGAAGGGGGACCCAGTCCCACCCTGTGGGCATCCCGGTTTGCTCAATAAATTCATCCACACGCAATCCCCAGTACTGCGGAATCCTGCTGGCAGGGACGAAGGTCTGCAGGATTCCGCTGACATAGACAGCAAAGCCGAGAAGCAGCACCCCGAGACCTCCGAGGGAGATCGACTGCAGGACCGATGCAAATTTTAACTGTTCTTCAGAAGGTTTGAGTTTATTCATTATTCATTACTCCCATATTCCTAATCCTTTGAGCAGGGCACGGAAACCTGCAAGAAAAAGTATCGTCACGACCATCCATTTTACCGCCTTGGGCTTGGCCTTCGCAAGCAGCTTGACCCCGATCCGGGTCCCCATCATCATCCCCAGGACAGAGGGAACGGCAATCAGCGGGAGGACGGCGCCCTTGTTTATGTAGACCCAGGCCGCTGCCGAGTCGGTAATAGAGAGGAGAAAAACGCTCGTCGCCACGGAAATCTTCAGCGGAGCTCCCATGAGAAGATTTAAGACCGGTACATTGGCCCATCCTGCGCCGAGACCGAACATCCCGGCCATGAAACCGATGAGTATAAAAAGGAACAAACCTTGGGGGGTCCGGTGAATTTTCCAGTCAATCTCTTTCCCGACGGATTCTTCATAGTAGATCCCGGAAATATGGAGCGCCGACGAGAGGGCATCCGGTTTTTCCACCTCGGGAAAGTCAGACCGTTTCGCCGAGGCCATGATGAAGACGATGGCGATGATCGTCCCTCCTAAAGCGGTTTGCACCACATTGGTGGGTAGAGCAAGACCGACCATCGCTCCGAAGATCGAGCAGAGGGAAGCAATGAGGGCCATGGGGAGGGCAAGGCGCAGATTGGCAAGCCCTCGTTTTAAAAGACCCGGCCCGGCTGAAAGAGCCCCGGCAAGGGCCACCAGGAGGCCTGCACCTCTGACGAAGTCGAGGTTGAAAGGGAAGAAACTGCTCACAATCGGTACAAAGAGCACGCCGCCCCCGACGCCGGCCACAACCGCGAGAATCCCTAAGACAAAGGTAAAGAGAAAAAGGATGATCGGCCACATCCACCATGCGAGTTTCCCGCCGGTCTGGGCCGCCTCCTGCACCCCTTCCGCACCATAGGCATGTCCGAAGACCCCTATGAGGAAGATGAGGACCATCCCTTGTAGAAAAAACTTCCCCCATCGTGACATTGATTTGCCTCCTTACACCATAGGTTTATAATGTTTCAAAAAGCAACACGTGCATTGCAAAACGCAAAAAAATTACGATATACTAATATCATTTTCCCGTGTTGTCAATAAAAACTAAATAAAAATTCTGGATTGATGTTAGAAACGACTTTGTGGAAATCTGTAGCCCTATGATAAACAAGAAGAAAAACAGTATTGTACCCCAGGAGATCACCGGGAGAAGGGCCGATCAAGTGAGGAAAGAATCCTTTTTTTCCATACCGGCGAAGAGCTTCCGCGCCAGAAGGACCGACTCAAGATCCCCGGAGAGGGCAATGATATCCTCCAGATAGAGGCGGGTCTTCCCATGGGGGATGATCGTCCCCCCGGCCCGTTTGATAAAGAGGATCAGGCTGTTTCCGGGCAGGCGGATCTGGCTCAAGGCCTTCCCGCTGAGGGAGGCATTTTGCAGGGTCACTTCCTGGATTTCATTGGCCGATTCCTCCTGGAGCAGCACATCAAATACGTTGGGGCGCAGAATCAGGTTCTCCATGGCCAGGGTCCCCTGGCGGGAAAAATCGACGGCCCGGATCTCCATCTCCTTGTATTGTTGGGCAAAAGTCCCATCGGAGATCCTTGCAATGATCCTTTCCACATCGAAAAGGTCCCGTGCAAGGCGTGCGATCTGAAGATTCACGGAATCCTCCCGGGCCGTGAGGATCAGGACATCCTCAGGATAGATCCCGGTCATGGCCAGAAAGTCGGGATCGGTCCCGTCACCTAAAAGCCCCTTGATGCCCAACCGCTGTGACTCCCGAAAGAGGAGAGGATCCTTTTCCAGAAGAACGACGGGAAGGCCCCGCTCCTGCAGCCGCCGGGCGAGATCCAACCCGACACGGCCCGCCCCCACAATCTGGATATACCGTGCGGGACGAACCTCCCGCTTCATCAAGCTGTTAAAGATCAGCGGGGAAGCAACGCAGGTCACCAGCGCCATGATCACAATTGCAGAGTTCAACGCCGGCGTGATGGCCCCCATTTCCAGACCAATCGCCGCTGCCGCAACAATCAGACTCAACCGGGAGGAGAGGAGCGCCCCGCCGGCCAGGGTTTCCTTCCAGGAGAAGCGGACACGGAGGATCAGAGCAGAGAGAAAATTGACGCCGTAGGCCATGACGATGAGGACGAAGACCAGAATCAGGCCAGAGAAGGATGCCGTGAGGGCACCGAGATCAAAATTGACCCCCACCATGATAAAGAAGATGGGGATAAAAAAGCCGTAACCGATGGCATCGAGCTTCAACTGCAGGTTCGGGATCTCTCCCCGGGAGATCTTCGAAACCAGCGCCCCGGCCAGAAAAGCGCCGAGGATCACCTCCGCCCCCAGGCTCTGGGCCAGAACGACAAAGATCAGCATCAGGGCAAAGACTCCCCGCACCCGGATCTGGGAGGTAGCATGGGCCAGATCGACAAAAATCCGCCGGACAGCAATCTTGTCCTGAAAATAGTGATTGATCTTGTCTGCAACAATTACGGCAAAGAAAAGCAGTCCTATCAGGAGCAGCTTCGGATCCCAGCCCGCGGTATAGAAGATAAAACCGACGGTCAGAAGAATCACTGTAATCAGATCGGCGATGATGGAACAGGAGAGGATCACCTGCCCGAAATCTTTTTCCAGATACCCCTGTTCTTTGAGCACCAGGAGGACAACTCCCACGGACGTCGTCGAGAGAATCAGGGCCATGAGCCAAATCTCACGGATCAGGCCGGCCTTCCAGAGTAGAGCCGACAGACCTGTGGCAATCAGCAGCCGCAACACGAAGATGGCCAGACTCTGGTAGAGGGGAACCCCGAAACAATACCGAAGACTCCATCGATGGTCAGGCCCCTCTTTCCGGGGGCGCATCAATTCGACATTGATCTCAAGCCCCGAGAGAAACATCAGGTAGGCAAAACCGAAGTGATAGAGAAAACTCAACCATGGGCCGGCCTCGATTAGATTGAAGCCGCTTTTGCCGATGACCATTCCGCAGAGGATCTCACCCACCATCGCAGGGATGAGCAGCCTCTTGAAGGAAGAAGTCAGTATCGGAACAACGAAGGCCAGAAGTGTAATGATCAGAAGTGGCGCAAAATGCATCGGTTCCATCGTTTTCCCCGTTGTTTCCGCTGGTTATGAATTTTTTCTATGATAGCACACACAGCCCTTTTTGAATATAGTTGACAACGACCTCAAAAACAGGTTTAATGGGAAAAAATTATACCTTTGTAACTGTTGCGGGAAAAGAGAGGTAACCCGAGTAGTTACATTTTTTTTCATTTCACTGATGAGGATTTGATTATGGCAATTCAGAAAGATTCGCACGTCACCATGGAATACACCCTCACCCTCGAATCGGGTGAACAGATCGATCAGTCCGACCCGAACCAGCCGCTACAATTTCTCTGCGGATACAGCCAGATCATCCCCGGCCTGGAGAAGGAATTAATCGGGAAGAACGAAAATGACTCCTTCCAGGTCAAGGTCCCCTCGGAAGAAGGGTATGGCGCCTACCAGGAGGAACTGATCCAGAAGATTCCTCTGGAGCAATTCCCGGAGAAGATCGAACTGAAAGTGGGAATGAGTTTTCAGACCCGTTCCCCCCAGGGGTTCCCCATTACCTTCGTCATCAAGGAGGTCGAGAAGGATTCGGCCGTCGTCGACCTCAATCATCCCCTGGCGGGGAAAACCCTCATCTTTGATGTCGCCATTAAGGGCGTCCGGGAAGGCACACCGGAAGAGATCGAGGCGATAAACAATCCTTCCTGCGGATCCGACGGATCAAGTTGCAGCAGCGGCTGCAGCTGCGGAGAGTAAGGAACAAAAAGAGCATTTCCTTCAACGGCGCTGCAAAAGCAGCGCCGTTTTTTTTGTGCCGGAACAGCCATAATATTCTCCTTGCGGAACGCCTTCCCTCCATGATAATTTTTCTCCTATCGCATCTCCTGAGTAGTTACCCTTGGTGTTGACATTCTCTGGAGGAGACAGAATGCCCCCTGCGCCCCAATCCCGCGGTCAATGGAAGTCCCGTACCGGCTTCATCCTGGCAGCGATCGGTTCCGCCATCGGACTCGGCAACATCTGGCGTTTCTCTTATCTTGCCTATGACAACGGCGGCGGTGCTTTTCTCATTCCTTACCTCATCGCCCTGGTCACAGCGGGCGTCCCGTTGCTGATCCTCGAATTCGGCATCGGCCATGAACGTATCGGTTCCGCTCCTCTCGCCTTCGCCAAACTCAAGAAACACTGGGAATGGCTCGGATGGTGGCCGGTCATCTTCGTCATGTTCGGCATCGTCCTTTACTATTCCGTCATCATCGCCTGGTGCGTCGACTACGTCTTCTATGCCATTAAGCTCTCCTGGGGAAACGACCCCAATGCCTTTTTTTACAAGGACTTTCTTCATCTCAGCGACTCTCCCGCCGAAGTCGGTAGCGTACAGACTCCCATCCTTGCGGCACTGGTCTTTGTCTGGGGGGTCAGTTGGGTGATCATTCAACGGGGCGTGAGCCGGGGAATTGAACTGGCCAACCGGATCTTTATGCCCCTCCTTCTTCTGTTAACCCTCTTCCTTGTCTTTTGGTCGATCCGTTTAGAGGGCGCCTCTATCGGGATTGCGGCCTACCTCCATCCAGATTTTACGAAGCTTGCGGAACCGAAAGTCTGGATCAGCGCTTACGGCCAGATCTTTTTTACCCTGAGTCTCGGTTTCGGCATCATGATCGCCTATGCCAGTTACCTTCCTTACAAGACCGACATCACCGGCAGCGCCATCATCACAGCGCTCACGAACAGCGGCTTTTCCCTGATCGCCGGGCTCGGCGTATTCTCCGTCCTCGGCTTCATGTCTCATAGCCAAAACCTCCCCATTGAAGAGGTCGTCACCAAAAGTATCGGCCTCGCCTTTGTCGCCTACCCCAAAGCGATCTCACTCATGGGAACCGCCGGCCCGATCTTCGGCGCCATCTTCTTTACCAGCCTCGTGGTGGCCGGACTCTCCTCGGCGATCTCCATCATCGAGGCCTTTACCTCGGCCGTGGTGGACAAGTTCGGGACGGACCGGAAAATCCTTGCCGCCCTCCTTTCCATCGCCGGTTTTCTGGGAGGCATCATCTTCACGACCCAGGGGGGGCTCTTCTGGCTCGACATCGTCGACCACTTCATCAATGCCTACGGCCTTGTCGTCGTAGGACTCCTGGAATGCATCGTGGTGGGATGGTTTTTCCGGCTGGAGACGATCCGCAGACACCTGAACAAGGTATCAAGTTTCAGCCTCGGTCTCTGGTGGAACGGAATGATCAAGTTTCTCCTGCCCGGGGTTCTGATCGTGATCATGATCAACCAACTCACCGAGGAGGTCACTAAGCCCTACGGTGATTATACCTGGGCAAGCCTCATCTCCATCGGCTGGAACTGGGTGGGGATTACTTTCCTTCTCTCCTTCATCCTGGCCGTTCAACCCTGGAAAACCAAGGCGAACCTGGAGAAGGGGCGAAGTGATGGTCCCGAAGAATGAAATGAGATAATGTGACCTATGTCACTGTTTGTGTGAGCAGAGTCTTGATACAATCCGGTTAGAAGTTAAGATCATTTGTTTACTTAGGAGGATTTATGTCGGAAGATAAAAAAGTCTGTTTTGTCTGCGGGAATAATGAAGACCAGAATGTGATGCTCCCCTGCCGTTCGGAGGGGAAGGATCTGTGGGTTTGTGTTAGGTGTTTGCCGCCCTTAATCCACGGCCAACATTAAGCAGAAACGGCCCTTTTTCACAATCTCTGCGTCAGTCTTCGGAATTGCTTGTGCGGCGTACGGCAACAATGTACGCCTCCGCACAATTCCTTGACTTCCTTGACCTTGCGAAAATTTCCTC
>CAYQVN010000109.1:0-7036 GCA_964420895.1 uncultured Nitrospirota bacterium
CACTGAAAAAAGGTGAGATTGAAGAGTGCTTAAAAAATCCCCTATCTCTTCTTCTCCCTTTGACAAGAGTCCTCTCCAAACAAATTAAGCGAAACCTACTTGTTCAAGGTGAATTGACCCTACCTGCCTAGTCGTTGAATTGTATTTTAGTCAACCGGACGGGCCGCGGAACATCTGGTAACCCGACGCCCTGATCTCGGCGACGAAGCGGTCGATCTCTTCCCGGGGGATTTCATATTTTGACAGGACCCGGGTGAAGATCTCTACGGAGGTTTCATATTCTTCGGGGATGACCTCGTCGGCGCCGAGGCGATAGAGCATCTCCATTTCAATGATGTAGCGGGTGCGAACGATGATGTAGATCTCGGGGTTGATCCTCCGGGCCAGGGCGGTGATTCTGCGGGCGGCTGCGGGATCATTGATAGCGATCACAACAGTGTTGGCATTCTTGATGTTGGCATGTTGAAGCACGGACTCTTGTGAGGCGTCGCCGTAGAAGATCGGCTCTCCCCGGGCCTGTTCTTCACGGACTCGCTGTGCGTTCATTCCAATGATCAGATAATCGATCCCCGCAAGCTTGGCTGTCTGAGCGATATTTTTTCCCGTCAACCCGAAACCGATGATGATCAGGTGTCCCTGAGCTTTTTCATGGCGATTTTCTATAGAGCAGGAAACACACCTTGTCTTCATCCGTCCGGGAAGGGGGAGCTTCAAGACCAGATCCGCCATTTTGGGAGCAAGTCCAATGATGAAGGGTGTTGCCGCCATGGTCAGGATGGCCACGGCCAGAAAGATCTGATAGGCATCTCCTGAGAGAAAGCCGTAGTGAACTCCGCTCTTTGATAGGATAAAGGAGAATTCCCCCAACTGGCTGACGCCCAGGCCCACCAGAATTGCCGTGCGAAGGGGTAGGCCGATCACAAATGTGACCAGGCCGCCGACAAGGGATTTGACCAGGAAAACGGCCAGGGCGATTCCGCCGATCAGCAGGGGTTCCTGCAGACAAAACCGGACATTCAGGAGCATTCCGATGGAGACAAAGAAAAAGCTGGTGAAGACGTCACGGAAAGGAATGATATTGCCCAATGCATGATGGCTGTATTCAGAATCAGACACGATGAGACCCGCCAGGAAGGCTCCCAAGGCAAAAGAGAGTCCCAATCTGGCGGTGAGCCAGACCACGGTCAGGCAGATGACAAGGACGGTGGCCAGGAAGAGTTCCGGGATCCGTGTCCGTGCCACCAGGAAGAGGAGTTTGGGGACGAGATAGCGAGCGCCGATGATCACCAACAAAATAATCCCCACACCTTTCAATACGAGCAGACCCAGGGTGGACAGTACGCTTTGGGTTTGTCCTGCCAGGATGGGGAGAAAGAGCATCATGGGTACGATGATCACGTCCTGAAAGATCAGGATCGCAAGGGTGGTATTCCCATGGGGACTGTCGACCTCTCCTTTTTCCTGGAGCAGTTTTAAGACGATGGCGGTACTGCTCAAGGCAACGAGGAAGCCTACAAAGATCGATTCCCCCGGGGTCGTAAGAAATGGGCGTGCCAGGAGCATGACGGCGAGGGTCGTGAGTGTGACCTGCAGGGAGCCACCAAGTAATACGGGCTTTTTAATCCGGGAGAGACGCTTCAGAGAGAATTCGATCCCGATCGCAAAAAGAAGAAGTATCACGCCGATTTCCGACAGGATCTCCACCTCATGAACGGCCTTGACCAGTCTCAAACCGTGGGGGCCGGCCAGGACCCCCGTCACAAGGAGTCCCACCGTTGCGGGGATCCGAAGGCGATGGCACAACAGAAGCACAACGATGGAGAGTGCAAAAATAATCAATATGTCATTGAGAATGGCGACCTGCATACTGGATTCATGCCAGACAGGTTTGAGGAAAAATGATTCCGCTGCTTGAATAGGAAGAAAACAAAACCACGCCACGGGGACGTGGTTTTGCACTGTGATTCTTAATTAGTAGTTTTAAAGGAGCGCGCGAAGAGTTCATCAATGGCTTGCATGCCTTCGTCGCTCAGGTAGCGGGTGCCGGTAACGGCCATGGTCTTATGGCAGATTACCGGATCTTCGGTGATCCATTCGTTATGGACCCAGGAAACCCACTCTTTTCGGTCTTGCTCATATAGATGTACAGGCCTGTTAAACAGTTTTGCCAGTTCAACCCCCCAACCGGTGCCTCCTTTGACTGTCCCGTTGGTCAGTAACCAGCCAACGGCAAAGACCTGATAACCGTTGTTTACGATATGGAAGAGGATCTGAAAGATTTTTTGCATCGTGGGCGTCGTTGCAAAGGAGCGTTCCATTCTTTTCTTGATAATTTCCGGCCCCACGGCGCCATTTGCAAGTTCTTCGTCGGACAATAATTTCAATCCCCTGGAGCGGTTGATCTCATGCCCTTCGAAATTAAAGGTGACTTCCCGGATCCCCCACTTTTCAGCAGATTTTCCGAAATATTCTTCTGTGCCTTTATGGCCACCGGTGTAGAGTGTGATCTTCTTCGGATCCAACATGTTTTCTCCTTCTCGTTATAACTATCCATCGGCATCTACGATATCTTCGAAATTGAACATATTTTGTAATTATTGTCAAATGCGTGGCAATTGTAAAGATAAAAGTCACTTTTTGCATGACAGAGAATTATCTTTCCAAATTAAATCAAATGGTTTAGACTTTAGTGGTTTTTCAAAAGGCTGAATTTCCCTTTGCCGGCGATCCGCTTTCTCATGGACAGACGTCTAAATTCTCTGTGAGAAAATGAGGTGGTTTTGTGCAAAGGATTTATAGATCAAAGGATAAGGAGTCATAATGCCGAAACAGATGTTAATCAACGCGATCCATGCCGAGGAGAGCCGCGTTGCGATTGTGGAGAATGGAATCCTCGAAGAGCTGGGGATCGAAACGGCTGCTGCAGAACGGCACAAAGGGAATATCTATAAAGGCTCTGTGGTCCGGGTGGAACCGAGCCTTCAGGTGGCCTTTGTGGAATACGGCGAACGGAAGAACGGGTTTTTGCCCTTCCGTGAAATCCATCACTCCTATTACAAGAGCCGGAAGAATCAAAAGGGGCATCCCCGGATTCAGGATGTGATCGCAAAGGGGATGGAGGTCCTGATCCAGGTTGTACGGGAGGAGCGGGATCAGAAGGGGGCCTATATGACCACCTATCTTTCCCTGCCCGGCCGTTTCCTGGTGGTAATGCCGGGGAGCAAGAGCGGCGGGGTTTCCCGCAAGATTGAGGATGACGAAGAGCGGGCAGTCATGAAAAAGATCCTGAAAGATCTGAAGGTGCCCGAAGGGTTCGGGGTGATCATTCGCACCGCCGGGCTCGGGATGCCGAAGACCGTGCTGGCACGGGAGATGAAGTTCCTTCTCAAGGTCTGGGACCGGATCCTTCAGAATGCTACGGATCAGGAGACCCCCTCGCTGGTCTACCGGGAATCGGACCTGGTAACCCGTTCCATCCGGGATTATTTCACGACGGAGATCAAGGAGATCCTGATCGACAACTTGGAGGTCTATAAGAAAACCGTGACCTTCTTCAAACAGATCATGCCCCGTTACCGGAATCGGGTCAAACTTTATCAGGGCGCCAAGCCGATCTTCAGCAAACACAATCTGGAGGAGCAGATTGAGCGGATCTATGAGCGGAAGGTTCCACTGAAATCGGGCGGATCGATTGTGATTGAACCGACGGAGGCGCTGGTCTCCATTGACGTCAATTCCGGAAAATCGATGCGGGCCAAGGGGATTGAGGAAACGGCCTTTCGAACCAATATGGAAGCCGCCGAGGAGGTGGCAAAGCAACTTCGCCTTCGCGACCTGGGAGGGTTGATCGTCGTCGATTTCATCGACATGCTCAACAAGAAGCATCAACAGGAATTGGCAAAACTAATGAAGACCTGCATGAAGGGGGACAAGGCCAAAACGGATGTTTCCACTGTTTCCCGTTTCGGACTGCTCTCGATTTCCCGCCAGCGGATCCATGCACCGGTTGAAGAGGGGACCTATATCACCTGTGATCAATGTTGCGGGACCGGAAGGGTCCGTTCTCTGGAATCGATTGCCCTGACAATCCTGCGAACGATTCAGATGCATGTGGCCAAGGGCAATGTTGCCGTTGTGCAAGGAGATGTCTCCATGGAACTCGCTGATTATCTTTTGAATCAGAAACGGGGAGAGATCGTGCGTATGGAGACGGCGCACAATGTAGAAATTCATCTAAAAGGGAAACCGGACCTCTATCATCACCTCTACCATCTCGATTTTGTGGAACGGAAAGCAGAGAAAGAAGAAAAAGCAGTTGAGCAACCTTCCGGCACGGCGGAACTGAAAAATGAGATGGAAGATAATGGCGCCCATGCAAAAAAACCGAAGGGGAAAAGACGACCCCGCCGGAAGGCGACTGCAAAATAGGTAAAATATTTGGAGACCGTACAGATTCCAATCCGGGGGATGAGCTGTGCCGCATGCGTCAAGGCGGTTGAAAAAGCTCTTGTGGGTGTTTACGGAGTAGAGTCCGCAACAATCAATTTCGCTTCCGAGGCGGCAACGGTCCATTTTGAACCGAAGGAGGTTTCCCTTTCCCTTCTCTGCAAAACAATAGAGGATGCCGGGTATGGAGTGAGCCTGGAACATCGCACCTTCTCTGTCGAAGGAATTTCCTGTGCCTCCTGCGTTGAAAAAATAGAAAAGACCCTTCAGCACCTCTCCGGCGTTGTTGCCGCTTCCGTGAATTTTGGAACGGAAGAGGTGACCGTCGACTATCTTCCATCGGAAACCGAATACAACGATATGCGGCAGGTCCTCACCCCCCTGGGGTATGATCTGCCGGCAGGAGAAAGAGGGCCGGACCTTCTGGAGCGGGAAGAACGTGTTCGGTCGGAGGCCCATGCCGTACTGAAAAGGCGGTGGCTGATCGGTCTTCTGTTGGCCCTCCCGATCCTGGTCCTTCATCATGGGACTCTCATCGGGATGAACCGAATTCTCCCGATACCGCACGACGTCAATGCAACTCTGCAGTTGATTTTCTGCACTCCCATACAGTTCTACGTCGGATACCCCTTCTACCGGAGTGCCCTCAGCGCCGCACGACACCGTACGACGAACATGAATACCCTGATTGCCGTGGGGACCTCTACCGCCTATCTCTATTCCGTGACGGCCACAATTTTCCCGCGATTATTTGAAGTCGGCGGCTATTCCGCCGAGGTCTATTACGAGACGGCCGCTGCGATCATCGTGTTGATTCTGACCGGGAGAGTTCTGGAGGCCCGTGCCCGGGGCCGAACCTCCGAGGCGGTGCGGAAGCTTATGGGACTGGCTCCCAAGACAGCCCGCGTCAAACGTAATGGAGAGGTGGAAGAGATCCCCATCGATCAGGTCGTCGTTCAGGATCGGGTGGTAGTTCGCCCCGGAGAAAAAGTCCCTGTAGATGGTATTGTCCTGGAAGGAGCCTCTTCCGTTGATGAATCGATGGTCACAGGGGAGTCGGTCCCCGTGGAAAAAAGTCCCGGTGATCCTGTAACCGGGGGTACGATCAATCTGTTCGGGACCTTTGAGTTTGAGGCCTCAGCCGTCGGCAGGGAGACGGTCCTGGCCCGGATCGTGGAGATGGTCCGACGCGCCCAGGGGGCCAAACCACCGATCTCCCATCTGGCTGACCGTGTGGCGGCGATCTTTGTGCCCGCCGTGATCGGGACAGCGTTGTTGACCTTCCTCGTCTGGTTCTGGGTCGGTCCGGAACCGAGACTGACCTATGCACTCCTGGCCTCCGTGGCCGTATTAATCATTGCCTGCCCCTGTTCCCTCGGGTTGGCGACGCCCACTTCCATCATGGTCGGAACGGGGGCCGGTGCGGAGGCAGGGATCCTGATCCGTCAGGGAGCGGCCCTGGAGACGGCCGGGAAGGTCGATACGGTAGTCTTTGACAAGACGGGAACCCTCACGCTTGGCGTACCTCACTTGACCGATCTTTTTCCCTCCGAAGGGAGGGGCGACCAGGAATTGTTGCGATTTGCCGCAGCCGTGGAGCAGGGTTCCGAACATCCTCTATCAAAAGCGATTTTGGAGGAGGTAAAAGAGAGGGGAATCGATATACCGGAGGCAACCGACTTTAAGGCGCTCACCGGATTCGGTGTGCGCGCCGTGGTGGAGGGGAAGGAAGTCCTGCTGGGAAATGAGGCCATGTGCCAGGAAGAGGGGATCAGCCTGGAAAGGGAAAGAGAACTCTTGAAACGGCTCGCCACGGAAGGGAAGACACCGATGATCGTGGCGGTAGAAAAGAAGATCGGGGGCGTGATCGCCGTGGCGGACATATTGAAAGAAGGGGCGTCTCGGGATCTTGCAAAACTCCGGGCGATGGGGTTAAATGTGATCATGATGACGGGCGACCGCAGCGAGACCGCCCAGGCGATTGCCCGAAAGGCGGGACTCGACGAGGTCCTGGCGGAGGTCCTCCCGGGGGACAAGGCCTATGAGGTGAAGCGGCTGCAGAATAAAGGCAAAAAGGTTGCCATGGTGGGAGACGGGATCAATGATGCGCCGGCCCTGGCTCAGGCCGATGTGGGGATCGCCGTGGGCACGGGGACGGACATCGCCATTGAGTCTGCCGATATTATCCTCATGGGGGAGGGCCTTGCGCCGGTGGCAATGGCCGTTCGTCTTTCCCGGGCGACCCTGCGGAACATCAAGGAAAATCTTTTCTGGGCCTTTGCCTATAACGTGATCTTGATTCCCCTGGCGGCCGGGGTACTCTATCCCTTTTTCGGCATTCTTCTCTCCCCCATCTTTGCGGCGGCGGCCATGGGGCTCTCTTCGGTGACGGTCGTGAGCAATGCCCTGCGGCTGCGGCGGGTGAGACTGGAAGGATGAACAGTGAACAAAAGAATATAAGCGAAAAGCATTCACCACGGAACACACAGAACACAGAGCACACAGCGAAAACCTGAAACCGGACTCTCGCGGAGTACGCCAAGACCGCCAAGCAAAAGCATAAAGGGGTTCTCTTTTTCTTAATCTTCAT
>CAYQVN010000110.1:0-7023 GCA_964420895.1 uncultured Nitrospirota bacterium
TGATGAGACCGCCCTGCAACCCTCTCGGTGCGTCACAGTATTTACGAACAGGACCACTAAGTGGCCCTCATCGTAAATCTGGTGAACGCCGTATTTATGAACAGGACCACGAAGGGGCGGGGAAATGCTGAAAAAGATCCATATCAACGACCTGCAAGTCGGTATGTACGTTGAAAAGGTGGATCGCTCCTGGATCGAGATCCCTTTCTTCAATAAGCATATCCAGGCCCCGGAACAGGTTGAAAAGCTTCGGGATTATCATGTCGAGGTCTTGTACGTCGATACGGAGAAGGGTGACTGGATTGAATCGGCCCCGTCACCGGAGGAACGTCCTGACCAGACAAAAAAAGCAGAACCGGAACCCGTCGAGGGAAGGAAGGCGGAAGAGGTTCCGTCCATTTTTGACGCCGAGGAAATCCGGGTTGCCCATGCTCTTCAGCAGCAAGCCGTAGAATGCGTCAAGAAGGTCTACCGGAATATCGACGAAGGAAAGTCCCCTGATCTGGCGGCCACCGAAGAGGTGGTGGACCAGATGATCAAACACATTACCCACCACCCCAATGTCCTCTTTACCCTCTCCAAATTGCAGGATTTCGATGAATATACCTTTATGCACAGTGTGAATGTGTCGACCTTCTCTCTGATCATCGGGAAGGCCTTGCACTATACCCAAAATGAACTGAAAAAGCTTGGGGTCGGTGCCCTGTTCCACGATGTGGGAAAGACCCGTGTGGGTAAGGAGATCCTGGACAAACCGGGCGAACTCGAACCTGATGAGCTGAAAATGATCCAGCGGCATCCCGTTTTCAGTGTGGAGCTGCTCCGGGAAGTCCCGGGGATGAAGTTGGAGAGCATGCAGGTTGCTTTGGAACATCACGAAAGGATTTCCGGAAAGGGGTACCCCCGGGGACTGAAGGGGAGGGAGATTTCTCCTTTCGGAAGGATTGCCGCCATTGCTGATGTCTACGATGCTATGACCACTGACAGGACCTATCAGAAAAAACTTTTGCCTTATGCAGCGGTTTCCCGCATTTACGGGATGACGAAAGAGCACTTTGATTCCGCCCTGGTGGAGCGATTTATCGCACGGATCGGTGTTTATCCCGTGGGGACGGTGGTCGTCCTCTCATCGGGTGAAATCGGAGTGGTGACGGAGATCCACATTGACCATCTCCTGACGCCCATTGTAATGCTCTTTGCAGATTCTGAGGGCAACAGGGTCGAGAACCATGACCGGATCGATCTGCTCCATGATAAAAAGAATCGCAAAATCGAGCAGGTGATTCACCAGGAAAAGGCCGGCATTTCGCTGGAGGTGCTGGTGAGTGCCTCCTGATGCCGTGTCCGGCACACGAAGGAAAAGAGATGAGCGATCCATTTGATATCCAACGCATACGTCCCCCAACTGCGGAAGGGATCCCCCGGACTGCAAAAAAACATACAGGAATTCAAAAGGAGGATGTTGCGACGGAATCTACCCTTGATGCCGTCAAGAGACGTGAAAGCGAAAAGCATCGGAAAAGACGTGAAAAAGAGAGAAAATCGAAAGAACCCCCTCAGGATTCAGAAAATCCTTCGACGGAAGGTGTGATTGATATCGTTATTTAATGTTGCTCCCCATGGCAGTTTTTCTTCCCCATCTCCTCAGAAAGTGAAAAAACAGGAAGATTCATTGATAACTCAATGGGTTAGGTTTGACAGGCCCTAACGTGAAAGAGCTTGACAAGTTACTTTTAAGGTTATATTATAGAAAAAAATCGTAACCATAAGATATATTGGGGATTTTGGATGACGCAGATCGATCTGGATATCTTGAATCAGAAGATTCATGAGGCCGTTCAAGTCATTGCCGCACTGCGGGAGGAGAATGCCGCACTGAAGGTGCAGCTTCGGGATCTGCAAAGGGCGGTCCGAAAGGAAGAGGGTAGAGGTAAGGTCAATGCCGAAACCTCGGAACAACTGAAAGAAATCAAAGGGGAGCTAAAACGCCTGAAAAGCGAACGCACGACAGTCAGGAAGAAGGTGCGGGTTGCTTTGAGAAAGCTGGAAGGGATCAAAGTAAAAGGGAAAAAGACGGAAAAGGCGCAGCAGGATCTCTTTGGTAGCGATTAGGCTGTTTCCGGTTGGAAGGGGTAGAGCATGGCAACACAGGTGAATGTGAAAATCTTTGGACAGGAGTTCACCATCAAGGGAGAAGACTCACCGGAGTACGTCGAGAGTCTGGCAGAGTTCGTCGATAAAAAGATGCGGGAAGTCGCTTCCGCTTCTTCCGTCATCACTTCCCATAAGGTGACCATTCTCACGGCAATCAATATCGCCGATGAACTTTTTCGATTGCGGAAAGAGTTGGATGAAAATCAGAATCATCTGGCGGAAAGATCCTCCGAATGGCTGACACTGCTCGATCAGGCCATAAAAGAATAATTTGTAACGATTCAGGTCGCCTCTCTTTTCCCGCTCTTGCCGAATTGCTTCCTTCCTGACCAGGCGTGAATCCCATGGAAAAACAATCTTTTCGTTATTGACTTCCCCCGATTTCCTGCTGTATAGTACCGATTGTAAATAGATATAATGGTTCCCTGCCTTGCAGGTGATGATTGATGTGTTTTGAGCCAACACATATTTGAATGGGGTCTATGTTCGTAAGATGGTGTGCACGCCCTGGTGACAGGGAAGCCTAAAATCTTTGACTGGGTACCCACCTGATTTCTCAGGTTCAAATGATTTCGGTCACACGGCAAGGCGGGGGCATTTTTATATAGATGCGGTGAATGAGTTATACAATCTACCGGAAAGGGAACAATCCGAATCATTCAACCATCGAAACCGGTCATATCCTGATCCGGGAGAAGATGGTCACTCAACAGCAGACGTTGGATAGGAAATTGAAGGGGTTTGTTGACGACGATAGAAAAAGGTTTTCATCTCCGTGAAAAGACGGTTTAACAGTTCTACAGGTGTTGTTTTTATATTTTATGGGGTGACCCTTGATCTGACGGGAAAGGCAGCTCCGGCTCCTGCGTTGCATCGCGCCGATGGAAGTTAAGGCCTTTCTCGTTCTCCTTCAATCTTTTGACTTCTTATCCTCCCTGCGTACGGAGGTTCCTGAGGTCTTTTCTCGGACCGGAAGGTCCCCGTACTCCGAGTATTTCCTTTTCCATGTTTTGTCCGTAGATTGATTCCCGGCACTTCCTGATGGTTGCAGAAGTGTTTCCTTTGCTTGGAACAATGGGATAAAAAAACGGATGGATCTTTTCCCGGAACAAGAAGACTTTGAGAAAAGCGTCAAAGATGCTCCTCTGGCGTGGCGGATGCGTCCCCTCACCTTTGAAGAGTTTGAGGGGCAGTCGCACCTGGTGTCTGCGGGCAAACCCCTCCGGAAGGCAATAGAAAATGACCGGATTTCCTCCCTGATCCTTTATGGGCCGCCCGGAACGGGAAAAACCGCCCTGGCTCATCTCATTGCCCGGCGGACGGGCAGGGCATTTTGCGCCTTGAATGCCGTCACGGCCGGTGTGAGCGAGATCCGCAAGGTGGTTTCCCAGGCCGGGGAGCGTCTCCTGTCCGGGGAGACGGGGACGATCCTTTTCGTCGATGAGATCCACCGTTTTAATAAAGTACAGCAGGACGCACTCCTTCCCGATGTCGAGAGCGGGCGGGTTACACTGATCGGAGCTTCGACGGAAAATCCCTATTTCGCCCTGATTCCGGCCCTGCGCTCCCGGTCGCAGATCCTGGAGTTTAAACCCCTGGATCGTGAGGCGGTAACGGGGATTATCCGACGGGCACTCAGCGATTCCGACCGGGGTCTCGGAAACATCCCGGTGGATCTTGAAGGCGATGCTTTCGGGTATCTGGTGACGATGGCCAACGGCGATGCCCGGAAGGCCTTGAACATTCTGGAGATTGCAGCGTCCACCACGGCGCCTGTTGCCGGGCGTATCCCCTTAAAACAGGCTGTCCTGGAAGAGGTCATGCAGCAGAAGGCGCTCGATTATGACCGTGACGGAGACGCCCATTATGATACTGCCTCAGCCTTTATCAAGAGTATGCGCGGCTCCGATCCTGATGCCGCCGTCTATTATCTGGCCCGGATGATCGAGGCCGGCGAGGACCCCCGGTTTATCGCTCGACGGGTCGTGATCTGTGCCGCGGAAGATGTGGGCAATGCCGATCCGCGGGCCCTGCTCGTTGCCGAAGCGGCCATGCGGGGCGTGGAGTCGATCGGGATGCCTGAGGGGCGCATCCTCCTCTCACAGGCCGTCACTTATGTGGCGACGGCCCCGAAGAGCAATGCCGCCTACCTCGCCGTGGATCAGGCCCTGGCGGACATCCGGTCGGGCAAAACCCTGGTGATTCCCGCCTTCCTGCGGGACACCCACTATTCCGGTGCAAAGGACCTGGGACGAGGTGTGGGGTACCGTTATCCACACGATTTTCCCGGACATTTTGTCGCCCAGTCCTACCTGGCGGAAAACCGGAGCTATTATCGTCCATCGAATCAGGGATATGAGAAGAACATCCGGGAACGGATCTCGGGGTGGGACCGGGTTCGGAAGCAGAAAGGGAATGTTCAACGAAGTGCACAGTAATCCTATTATGGGGAGTATTTTGAGCAGTTTCATTGCAGACGGCGGATCCCTGAAGCCGTCCATCATCTTTATCATTGAAGGGGGTGGCGACCATTAATAATATTTTATGGATCGTCCTGTCCGGAGTTCTCGGTATCTCCGCAGGAGTGATCATCAGCAGAATGTTTTATGCACGCAAGGTGAAGGATGCCGACAAGGAAGCAACCGGACTCCTTGCATCCGCCAAGAAACAGGCGGAACAAGCTCTGAAAGAGGCACGCCTGGAATCCAAGGAGATGATCTATCAGGCCCGGAGTGATTTTGAAAAGGAGAGCAAGGAGGCCCGGAGCGAATTGCAGTCCCGGGAAAAACGGCTTACTCAGAAGGAAGAAAACATTGAGAAGCGCTTTACCCTGATTGAGAAAAAAGAATTCGATGTCAAGGGACGGGAAAAAGGGCTCCAGAAGATTGAAATTCGGGTCCAGGAAAAGGAAGCCAAATACAATCAGGCCTTGAAGGAGCAGGTGCGGACACTGGAACGGATTTCCGGCATGTCGGCCGCGGAAGCCAAGGAGATGCTGATCAAGGAGATGGAGGATGAAGCCCGTTTTGAGTCCGCCAAAATGGTAAAACGGATCCTCGATGAAGCCCGGCAGAATGCTGAGAAAGAAGGGAAGAATATTATCGCCCTGGCGATTCAGCGCTGTGCCGGCGATTTTATTTCCGAGATGACCGTTTCCGTGGTCAATCTTCCCAATGATGAGATGAAGGGGAGGATCATCGGCCGTGAAGGGCGCAACATCCGCTCCCTGGAAGCGGCCACGGGGATCGACCTGATCATCGATGATACGCCGGAAGCGGTGATCCTTTCGGGCTACGATCCGATCCGCCGCGAGGTGGCCCGCCGTTCTCTCGAAACGCTGGTCAGTGACGGCAGGATTCATCCGGCCCGTATCGAGGAGGTGGTCAAGAAGTCTCAGGCGGAAGTGGACAAGTTGATCAAGGAAGAAGGTGAACAGACAACCTTTGACGTGGGCGTCAACAATGCCCATCCCGAAGTGGTGAAACTTTTGGGGCGCCTGAAATATCGAACCAGTTATGGACAGAATGTTCTGAATCATTCCAAGGAAGTGGCCTATCTCTGCGGGGTGATGGCCGCGGAATTAAATCTGAACGTCTCACTGGCGAAACGGTCCGGACTGCTCCATGACATCGGTAAGGCCGTCGATCATGAGATGGAAGGGACCCATGCCGGCATCGGGGCCAACCTGGCAAAGAAATACGGCGAAGATGAAAAAGTCGTCAATGCCGTTGCGTCCCACCATGATGATATCGAGGCGATCTGTCCGGAGTCGGTCCTGGTGGCGGCGGCCGATGCCCTTTCCGCCGCGCGTCCGGGCGCCCGAAAGGAGAGTCTGGATGCCTATATCAAACGGTTGAACAAGTTGGAGGAGATCGCCAACAACTTCGACGGCGTAGACAAGTCCTATGCCATACAGGCCGGCCGGGAGATCCGGATCATTGTGGAGAACGAACAGGTCTCCGATGAGAAGGCGGCCGTATTGGTAAAGGATATCAGTAAGAAGATCGAAGAGGAACTGGCCTATCCCGGCAAGATCAAGGTCACCGTGATTCGTGAGAGCCGTTTCGTGGAATATGCGAAATGAAGATCCTTTTCATCGGAGACATTGTCGGGAAACCGGGACGGCAGACCGTAGCCCGTATGATCCCCCGTCTGGTGGCACGCCTGGGGGTCGATCTTTGTGTGGCCAATGGTGAAAATGCAGCCGCCGGATTCGGCCTGACGCCGAAGCTCTATCAGGAACTGAAGGCGATGGAGATCGCCGTCATAACGACGGGGAATCATATCTGGAGCAAGAAGGAGATCTATCCCGTTCTCGATGCGGAGGCAACGCTCCTGCGTCCGGCCAATTATCCGGACGGGGTGCCGGGACACGGCAGTTGCGTCGTTGCGACAGCCGCCGGGGAACGGGTTGCCTTTCTCAATCTCATGGGGCGGGTCTTCATGTATGATCTCGAATGTCCTTTTCGCACGGCCGAGGCCGCCGTTGCGAAACTGAGGGAGGAGACATCAGCCATCGTTGTCGATTTTCATGCCGAGGCAACCTCCGAGAAAATCGCCATGGGATGGTTTCTCGACGGCAAGGTCAGCGCCGTCCTCGGTACACATACCCATGTACAGACGGCAGACGATACGATCCTGCCGGGGGGGACGGCCTATCTGACCGATGTGGGGATGACGGGACCGAGCAATTCCGTTATCGGAGTGAAGACTGAGATCATCATCGACAAGTATCTTCATCAGATCCCGAGACGTTTTGATACGGCCAAAGGACCGTGCCGACTCAACGGTGTGCTCCTTGATATCGACGGCGGAACCGGGAAGGCCAACGAGATCCGCAGATTGCAGTTGGAGGAGGATACTTAGTGG
>CAYQVN010000111.1:0-7012 GCA_964420895.1 uncultured Nitrospirota bacterium
CAACCCAGAAGCTGCTTTATAAATCATCCGTTTTGTGATAATTTTAATATAACGGTTTCCTTCCCCGAAAGCATGATTGACGATTTCGATGACACAGACCAAAAACGAGGAAAATACCCTTGCCTTGACCCATGGAAGGATTGTGACGCCTTTGCAGGAGATCCTCGATGGAACTCTCCTTGTAGAGAATGGAAAGATTTCCGCCCTTGGGGAGTCGGTAGATCTGCCCGTCCCTTCCGGTGCGGCTGAAATCGACTGTAGGGGAAAGATCATTGCGCCCGGTTTCATCGATCTCCATGTCCATGGCGGCGGCGGATTTGACTTCAACGATGCCGGCGGATGGACCGGGGCAGCCCGCTATCATGCCCTCCATGGCACGACATCCCTTTTGCCGACGATCCGTCCTCTCCGACAGTCGGAACTTGGTGTGGCCCTGGCCCGCCTTGCCGCAGGATATCCCGAAACACTGGAAGGACCGCTGCCTTGTCTCCTCGGTTTGAACCTGGAAGGCCCCTATCTCAACCCACAGAGGGCGGGAGCCCTGGGCACCGATACCCTGGTCCTTCCGGAAGCGGGAGCAGTGCAGGCCTTGCAGGAAGCCGCCGGAGGAAGGATCCGTCTGATGACGATTGCCCCGGAGATCGAAGGCGCCATGACGGCGATCGGAGAGGCCCTTGATGCCGGGATCCTCCCGGTCCTCGGGCACAGCGAGGCTTCCTTTGAAGAGGCGCAGGCCGCTTTTGACGCCGGGGTCCGTCATGTGACCCATCTCTTCAATGCCATGGGTGGATTCCACCATCGTAGTCCGGGATGTGCCGTGGCGGCACTGGTCGATCCCCGAATCACCGTGGAAGTGATCATAGACGGACACCACCTCCATGACGGCACCGTCCGGATGATCTATCAATTGAAAGGTGCGGAGGGAATGGCTCCGGTCTCCGATGCCATTCCTTTGAGCGGGAAGGCGGACGGGGATTTTTCGATGGGTGGAGAGCGGATCACTGTCCGGCAGGGACGCGCTGTGAACGAGACGGGGAAGCTGTCAGGGAGTCTGACCACTCTGGCTGATACTCTCTGTCATTTAGTGGAGAAAGTTGAGGTTCCATTACGTGAGGCGATTTCCATGATGACCCTCACCCCGGCCCGCATTCTGGGCCTCTCCGAGAAAAAGGGCCAGCTCATACCGGGAGGGGACGCCGATCTGTTGGTTCTTTCCGAGACCCTTCAGGTCGATAAGGTCTTCATCGGCGGTGTGGAAGTGGCACAGAGAAGATAAAGGGATGGGATATTGATGAAGAAAACCAGACGCACCTGCTTGATTCCGGTCTTGCTTTTACTGGGGCTGTTTATCCCGGGACTGCAGGACGGTCTCTTTGGAGAGGAAAAGATCGCAGCGGAGACGGAAGAGGGACCTCTCTCTGAGATTCGCAAAACCTTCGTGAGCGGCGTCATGGCCCTGGAAAACGATAACTCCCTGATTGCACGCCTCGAATTCGATAAACTGGATGGGCGTGATTACGTACTTGGGGATTATCTACTTTACTACCGGATTCGGGCCGAGAATGAATCGGGAGATCCGGCAACGGCTCTCCGTCATGCACGCCAGTTTCTGGAAGACGATCCGGAGAGCCTGCTGATTGAGCGTGTGCGGATTGAAAAGGCAAGGGCTCTCATCGCAATCGGGCAATTCCTTCCGGCTGTGGAGGTTCTGCAGGATCTGGACGCCATGAAACTGCCCGGGGATCTGGCCCGGCAGGTTGACCTTCTGGCCGGGGAAGCTGCGTCGGGACAGGAAAACAGTAGAGGGGCCTATGATCTGTATTTACACCTTGCCTTTCAGGCGCCGGCCACGGAGGAGGGAGCCGAAGCGGATCGCCGCCGGGAGAGGATCGCCGAAACGCTGGTGAGTCCTCCGGAACCGCCTGCGGCAAAGTTGTATCTCACCCGGATTCGGGAACTCTTCCGAGCCTTGAAATTTGTCCGGGTGATCGAGGACAGCAATGAGATGGTGAAAATCTATCCGAAAGGGATTCCCACGGATCAGGTTCTCCTTCTGAAAGGACGGGCCTTGATCAAGGAGAGAAACCTTCCGGAAGGGAGAAAACTGATCAAGAAGGTCGCCCGGGAGGCCGGGGCGGCATCGATCCAGGCCGAGGCCTTATACTGGCTCGGCAGTTCCTTCTGGAACAAGGGGGAGAACCGCTCCGCTCGGCGGGAATTTCAGCATCTCCTGAAACATTATCCAAAAAGCAAGTGGGTTGTGAAGGCGCTCTACGCCATCGGACGAATCCATGAGGCCGCCCACAATACCTCGAAGGCCCGGGAGTATTATCTTCGGATCGGGAAGGTGTCTCCTGGACACGATCTGGCACCCAAAGGGGCCTGGCGGGTTGGATGGTCGGAATACCGCGCGGGGAATTACGGGAAGGCGGAAGCCGCCTTTGATTTTTGCCTGAACCGCTATCCCGCCGCCGCTGTTTATGCCGGCGCCCTGTACTGGAAGGGACGATGCCAGGAGAAGTTGAAGCACGTCGAGGAGGCACAGAAGATCTACCGGCGTCTGGCGGAAGAGTTCAGCTGGGACTTCTACGGCGTGATGGCCCGCAAGCGGCTTCAATATGCCTGGACGCTCCTTTCCGATCCGCCGGTCAAGGACGATCCCGATTGTGATACAGCACCCCTTGCCACAGAGGATGGCTCCTCCCTTGCCTATCATCGGGACCACGCCGAGGAGTTGATCCGGATCGGTTTTTCCGATGCGGCTCGTGAGGAGATCGTTGCTGTTGGGGATCTCTTGGGGGAGGGAAGGGCGGGGCTCTGTTATGTGGGAGACCTCTTTGAGCGGAGCAATAATTTCTATGACTCCGTCCGCTGGATGTACCGGGTCAGCACCAATCATTATGGCGAAGTCAACGGCGGGGATTCACCCTTCTTCAAGAGATACCTTTATCCCCGAGCCTTCTGGGAGACGGTACAGAAAGAGGCGGCCCGATACGGACTCGATCCCTTTCTGGTCCTGGCAGTGATGCGCCAGGAGAGCCTCTTTCAGAAGGACGTGGTTTCCTTTGCCGATGCCCGGGGGTTGATGCAGATCATTCCTCCGACCGGTGAGACGATCGCCCGCAACCTCGGCATCGAAGCCTTTGCCCCGGAGTCTCTCCTGGAACCGGAAACCAATATCGCCTTCGGTATCTGGTATCTGAATTCCCTGATCGAACGCTCCAAGGGCGATCTGGTGCGTGTCTTCTCCAGTTACAATGCCGGAGAAAGCCGTTCCGACCGATGGTGGAAAAGGACGGGGGATCTCGAGATTGATGAACGGATCGAATCGATCCCCTTCCGGGAGACCCGGGGTTATGTGAAGCGGGTTCTGCGAAACCTGGAGAATTATAAACGTCTTTATCGAGATGAGTAGTCATGTTGGATTTCGTGATTCGAAATGTCCGGATCGTCGATGGCAGTGGTGAGCCTTCCTCTATGGGAGACGTGGGGATCGAAAGAGGACATTTTGCCCACGTGGGACCCCACTGTCCCGGCCGGGGGGTGCGGGAGATCGACGGCACAGGACTTGTGGCGGCTCCGGGGTTTGTCGATATCCATTCCCACTCCGACTACTACCTCCTCGTCGGCCCCGGGGCTGACAGTAAAGTATTGCAGGGAGTGACGACGGAGATTGGAGGAAACTGCGGCTATTCGGCGGCGCCGATTTCCGGACGAATCCGGGAGGAGCGTATCGAGACCTACCGCGACCTTTTCGGGATTTCTCTCCCCTGGGAAGGGGTGGGCGATTATTACGGGCATCTCGCTGAAGGAGGGATGTCAGTCAACTTCGGGCTTCTTGCCGGCCACAACACAATCCGTTCCTCGGTGATGTACGGAAGTGACCGGGAACCCTCCCCGGAGGAGTTGCCGGCCATGGTGTCGATCCTGGACCGTGCCATGGAGGAAGGAGCACTGGGACTCTCCACGGGACTGATCTATCCGCCCGCCTGTTTTGCGCAGGCCTCTGAACTGGTTGCCCTGTGCAAGGCGGTTGCGAAAAGGGGGGGGATCTTTACCGTTCATATGCGGAGCGAGGGAAACCGACTCTTAGAGGCGATCGACGAGGTGATCGGTATCGCGGAACAGGCCGATGTCCCCCTGCAAATCTCCCATCTGAAAACATCGGGACGGAAGAACTGGGAAAAACTTGACGGCGCTTTCGATCGGATCGAATCGGCCCGACAGCGCGGCGTCGATGTTGCCTGCGACCGTTATCCTTATACGGCTTCGAATACGGGACTTTCTGCGGTCCTGCCGGACTGGGCCTTTGCGGGGGGAGTGGAACGGCTCCTTGCACGGCTGGCCGACCGGCAGGAACGGGAGCGGATGGCAGAAGAAATTCTCCGGGAACATCCCGAAGGGGACTATTTTTCCAATATCATGATCTGTGCTGTGACCCTTCCCGAGAATGAGCGCTTCGTGGCGCGGCGCGTTCTGGAATGTGCCGAAAGGGAAGGGAAGGAACCGATCGATTTCATTGCCGATCTCCTCATTGCCGAGCGCAACATGGTCGATGCGATCTACTTTACCATGAGCGGCGACAATCTCCGACGGATCCTGCAAAAGCCTTACGTCATGATCGGCTCCGACAGCGGCGCCAAGGCCTACAGCGGTCCCCTGGGGGAGGGAAACCCCCACCCTCGAGCCTACGGCTCCTATCCCCGGGTACTGCAGCAGTTCGTCCGGGAGGAGAGGAGCCTGACCCTGGAGGAGGCAGTGCGGAAGATGACCTCACAGCCCCTGGAAAGAGTCGGTGTAACCGACCGGGGACGGATTCAAAAAGGGATCGCCGCTGATCTGGTCCTCTTCGACCCGGAGACGGTCGCAGACCCTGCGACTTACGAAGATCCGAAACAGCCCCCACGGGGGATCCGGATCGTTTGGGTCAACGGAACCGTTGTCGTAGAAGGGGGCCGGCACACCGGGGAGAGGCCCGGGAGGGTCCTTCAGAAAGAGAGGAGGACCCCATGAGACCGGTCATCGGGATCACCCCCGATTTTGAGGAACGAACGGGCGAGAGGGAAGGGCGTTACCTTCTTTATGAGCGGTATGCGGCGGCCGTAGAAGAGGCCGGTGGAATTCCGCTGATCCTCCCTTACGTTCCCGCCGGGGCGGTCGATGCCCTCGTGGATCGAATCGACGGACTGGTCGTGACGGGCGGCGCCTTCGATATCTCCCCGACCCTTTACGGCGAAGCCTGGTCGGTTTCAAAAGGGGTCGTCAAGGACCGCCGGACCGCCTTTGAAATGCAGATCACCAGCCGGGTCCTGGAACTGGATAAACCCTTCCTCGGGATCTGTGGCGGGGAGCAGCTTTTGAATGTGATCTGCAGGGGGACGCTCTATCAGGATATTCTCACACAGGTCGAAGGGGCGATGAACCACGAACGCAAAAAGGAGAAAGAGCCTCTTCACACCGTTGAGGTGGTTCCCGGGACACTCCTCTCTTCAATCGTCGGAACAACCCGGCTCTTTGTCAACAGTTCCCATCACCAGTCGGTCGGGACGGTGGGAGAAGGGTTAATCGTCAATGCCCGATCCGAAGACGGCGTGATTGAAGGGATCGAAAGCCAGCACCACCGCTTTGCCCTTGGGGTGCAGTGGCATCCCGAAGGAATCACAGGGGATGGAGAGGGGAGACAAAAGATTATGAGAGAATTGATTCGAAGGGCTGGTTTAGGAGAAAGCACTACCTAAACCTGCTTCTTGCATAGAATACCAAAAGCTGCAACGTTGAAATCAAAACCCATATAACCACGGGGAACATGGGGAGACCAAATGCAAAACCTGTCTCTTGCTAAGAACGCAAAGGCAGCGAAGGAAAGACGGATTCACATCAATACTAAAAAAGACCAAAGAAAATCCCCCTCGGTCCCCCTTTGCAAAGGGGGAGGCTGGTAAGGGTCGGTTTTTGCTCCCCCCTTTAGTTGAAAGGGGGGGTAGGGGGGATTCGAAAAATCAGGCAGCGTTACTTCACTTTCTGTTTGTGGATTCCTCTTCCACAAAATCGATCACCTTTTCCTCAAGACGAACATCGTTGAGCCGGTTGATTTCGTGCAGGCAGGTGGGACTGGTGATGTTGATCTCCGTCAGGTAGCCGCCGATCATGTCGATTCCGGCAAAATAGAGACCGTTCTTTCTGAGATGGGGGGCGATGGTCCGGCAGACGAAGGCTTCCCGCTCCGTCAGTTCCGTCTTGACCTCCCGCCAGGGGGTGCGGATGGGCGGCTTGTCGCCGTATTTCTCCGGCGGCAGCCAGAGGACGGCGCCGACCGGTTCACCGTTTAGCAGTATGATTCGTTTGTCCCCCTCGGCCGCCTCGTAGAGGTAGCGCTGGGCCATGACAAAACGGCTTTCGTCCTGGGTGGCCATCTCCAGGAGGGTGTTGCAGTTCATCCCCTCCCGGTTGACGTAGAGGACCTCCCGGCCGTAGGAACGAAAGAGAGATTTGACGATCATTTCACCGCCGACCTCGTCGAGAAAATGTTGGAGATGATCGATCCGGTGGGTGATCAGGGTTTCGGGGGTCAGGTCGGGAAAACGGAGGGTGCTCGCCTTTTCATTGTTGTTTCTAAGTCCACGGGGATCGTTGATGACCAGCGTGGAAGGGTGTACTCGCTCCAGGATCAGCGTGGCCGTATAGTATTCCAGGTTGAAGGGGGGGTCTTTCCGCATGAAGATGACATCGAAATCATTCAGGGAGAGGGTCTCTTTGCCGCCAAGGCGGTAGTATTCTTCGGCACGGAAGACCTCGATTCGGTATCCCTCACCGCCCGCCTGATTCCCCCGCATGAAAAGATCGGGGACGGTCATATAATAGATTTCATGTCCCCGCCGTTGTGCCTCCAGCATGAAGAGGTAGGTGGAATCTTCGTCGGGACGAATCGATTCAATCGGGTCGATGATAAATCCGATTTTCAATGCAGACATTCGTTTTTCCTGTTCGGGGGCGGCTCTTTTCGGATGACAGA
>CAYQVN010000112.1:0-2962 GCA_964420895.1 uncultured Nitrospirota bacterium
CGCTAACTTATTAAATTATAAAACAAATTCTTGCAGGGGACAATAGAAAACATCAGGATTCACAACAGGATGGCGTACACCGGGAAGGCGCTTTCCACACCTTTGAATTTGACGTCACCCACATAATAGAGGCTGATGGTCCGGTCGAGGACCGCATCGTTGAAGAAGAGAAACCCCATTTCCCGGTCTTGGCCGGATTGAAGGGGTATAAGTTTTCTGATCGTTTCGACCGTCTGCTGGCTTAAGACAACGCCCTGGTTGTAGAGGTTCCCCTCTCCATCCACAACGACCCCTGAAATCGGCCGGCCGGCACTTTTTCGGGACTGGACCGTTTCCATGAAATCAGACCGCTCCTCCCCTTGTCCCAGGCTCAAAGAGAGAGATTGCACAAGATCATCAAATTCCTGCTTCTCGTTTTCGTGCCGGATGAGATCTCCAGCTGAGGATAGACGACCTGCAATATTGACATTTCGACCGATGACGGTCCGATCAACAGTGTCGTTACCCGCAATAAAGTGGGAGACGAAGACCTTCCCCGAATGAATGGAAATGCCCATCTGGAATTCCGTTTTTCCGGCACTGCGTAATGCCCGGACCGTTTCCTGGACACGGATGGCCAAACGGAGTGCATTGAGTGGGTCTTCTTTCTTCCGGCTCCCCACACCGAAGGTCACCATCATACCGTCGCCGGTAAATTTATCGATTTCACCATTGAATTCCCGCACCAGCGGAACAATCGGGTCAAAGAGGGCATAGAGCTGATCCGTCAACTCTTCCGCGGAGATGGCTTCTTCGGATTTACTTGTGAAACCACGCAGATCAAGAAATACGGTGGTCACATCCCGGGTGTCGTTTAGAATTCTCCCCTTTTCAAAGAACCGGTAGAGGCTCCCGGTACTGTAAAGTTCTTCCGAACGTACCGCCTGACGGTCGGAAAGAATCTCAATGTTTTTTTTCAACAGTTGGATCACTTCATTCCGTTTCAGTGCGGAAATGAGGTCCAGATAAATCGTACAGAGTGAGGCATAGGAATTCCCTTTTCCACGCAACACCCGAGACGCGAGGATCGGCTTGCCGACATTTTCATAATCCAGAAAGAGGCAACGGATCACACCGGGATGATTTAACAAGGCAGATGGAGTTTCCTCCGACAAGGGTCCCCGAATACCGGACATTGTTTTGATTCCCGCCAGTCCGTCACCGTGACGTTCCTCCATGACCTGCTGGAGCCACTTTCTCAAGATACGATAGATCTCCCGAAACCCCTCCAGGGAAATAGGAAAGCGGGGATTCCGAATTCCCAAAACTGCCTCGACGGTCACATCTTCCTTTCCCGTGGTGACGCAAGGCAGTTGGTCAAAGAGAACCGCCTGGAGAAGGGCATCGTTGAAGTCCGTTCCAAGATGAAAAGCGGCAGTTCCGGGTTTTGCTGTTTCCACCTCTTCTAAAACCCGTTTGTGAACCCCCGACAGCATTGCGGAGAAGGCCGGATGGAGGAGGTATTTATGATACGGTTTCCGCCCACCCCGAGAGTAAAATTCTTCAATGACTTCTGCAAAAGCCTTGGCGAGGGAAAGGTAATAGAGGTTATACAACCCGTTCCGGCGCCCCTGCAGAACCGCCTGGACCCCCGCGTTTGTCAAGGCATCGCTGAGTTTCCTGGATGCACTCTCTCCGCAAGAAAGATCGCCTGATTTTGTGATTTCTGTCGATACACTCTGCAACCATTCCCGGAAGAGGAGACCAAATGGTGCAAAGAGATCCACAAAAATCCTGTGCCGACCGTCAGCCCCTTCATCCCCATGGGGCAATCTCGGCAAAGGATATCCGAAGAGTTCGCCGATCTCCTGATCGTGAAGATTGCTATATTTCAGCGAACCGGCTTCTTTTGCACTGAATTCAAGAAGCTGTTTCATAGATCTTTCTCATACCCCTTCGTCCTGAGCCGGTCGAAAGATGGACAATCCCCCCTATCCCCCCTTTCATAAAGGGGGGCACAAAGCTCCAAACTCACTCCCGATAGAGAGCCTGAACCTTCTGCATGTCTTCCCAGACAGGACGTTTCTGCTCGGGATTCCGAAGAAGATAAGCCGGATGATAGGTCGGCATGACCTGAATCCCGTCAAGTTCGTGGAATCGGCCGCGCAGTCTGGAGATCGGCGCAGTGGTATTCAGGAGGGTCTTCGATGCCGGCGCCCCCAGTGTACAGATGATCCGCGGTTGAATCACTCGGATCTGTGCACGGAGAAAGGGGATGCAGGTCTGAATTTCATCCTCCTTAGGGTCCCGGTTTCCCGGGGGACGACATTTGACAATATTCGCGATATAGACCTCCTCACGGGTCAGGCCGATGGCCGCAATGATTTTTGTCAAAAGCTGCCCCGCCGCTCCGACAAAAGCCAACCCTTGCCGGTCCTCGTCTGCGCCGGGACCTTCCCCGACAAACATGAGGCGGGCCTGGGGGTTTCCCTGACCGAAGACGATCTTTTTTCTTCCTTCATGGAGTCGGCAGCGGGTGCAGTCACCGAGAATCTTCCGCACCTCCTCCAGGTTCTCGGCATGTTCCAGGACATTGCCCGCCTCCGGCGGCACCGTCCCCTCCTGCACCTCCTCACACCAAGGGATTTCCGGCATCTGAAGGGAAAGATGTCGCTTCAGATCCCCGACGATCTGCAACATTTCGTCACGGGGGGAGTCATTGTAGTTTTTCTTCACTTCCTTCAATTCCTTCATGGTGCATGCTTTTTGTCTTTATTATTCGACCGCGGTGAATGCTTTGGATCTTTTCCTACTCCGGGAGACAAGACCCATCTCACATACTGTTCATTCCTCATCGTAATCTTAATCGTAATCTTAATCAGATGCTTTTGAAAAAAAAGATGAAGATTAAGAGCAAGAGAAATTCTTTGCCCTTCTGTCCCTTTGCCCCTCAGCCCCCTGCTTTCAAATAGATCAAATACTC
>CAYQVN010000112.1:3062-7010 GCA_964420895.1 uncultured Nitrospirota bacterium
TGCCCTTCTGTCCCTTTGCCCCTCAGCCCCCTGCTTTCAAATAGATCAAATACTCCTTGTTCCCCTTTGGACCCAGGATCGGTGATTCAATCAAACCGGACGGTTCCAGACCGATTTCCCGGCTGAAGTTTGTTATCTTTTCCACCACTTCCTTGTGCTTGGCCGGATCGTGTACCACTCCCTGCTTTCCCACCTGTCCCTTGCCCACCTCGAACTGCGGCTTGATCAGGGCAATGATTTCTCCATGCTCCTTCAGTAGCGGGGAAACAACGGGCAGCACATAAGTCAGAGAAATGAAAGCGACGTCAATCGTGATCAGGTCGAAGGGTTCCGGCAAAATTTCCGGTGTGACATACCGAATATTGGTTCGTTCGATGCAGACAACCCGGGGATCTTGCCGGAGCGACCAGGCAAGCTGGCCGTAACCCACATCGAGGGCATAGACCTTTTTCACCCCTTCCCGGAGCAGGCAGTCGGTGAATCCCCCCGTGGAGGCGCCCACATCAAGGGCCACCTTCCCCTTGAGAATGGGTTGAAAAACCTGGAGGGCCTTTTCCAGTTTTAATCCGCCACGACTCACATAGGGATGTCCCCCATCACGGACCCGGACCTCATCTTCTGCACCGACCAATGTGCCGGGCTTGTCCACCCGTTTATCATCGACGATCACCTGGCCGGCAAGGATCATGGCCCGGGCCTTCTCCCGGCTGGGCGCCAGGTGGCGGTTCACAAGGAGTTTATCGATTCTTGTTTTCATGCAGGTAATGAATGGCTGGATCCATCCCGTGGGTATCCAAAAAACGTTCCACCTGTCGGGCAATGCCCTTTTCATCGAGTCCGTATTTTCTGCGCAGAACATCCTGCGGGCCCTGTTCAATAAAATGATCGGGCAGTCCGACCCGATGGATTCGGACGTCCCGAATCCCCTCTTCGGCGATCACCTCCAAAACGGCGCTTCCGAATCCGCCCAGGAGGGAGTTCTCTTCCACGGTAACAAAAACGTTCGTTTCTTCCGCCAAGGCCCGGATCATCCTCCGATCGACGGGCTTAATGAAGCGTGCGTTGATCACCGAGGCATGAATCCCCTTCTGCTTGAGCAGTCGCGCTGCACGGAGAGCAGGATTGACGGTATGACCTACGGCAAAGATGGCCACATCAGATCCCAGGGTCAGGCGTTCCGCCTCACCCAGTGGAAGGATTGAGGGATAAGGGTCGAGTTCCACCCCTTCTCCCTTGCCCCGGGGATAACGGATCGCCGCGGGATGACCGCAATCCAGGGCCGTCTTGATCATGTTCTGAAGTTCATTTTCATCCTTGGGGGACATCATGACCAGGTTCGGGATATGCCGCAGATAGGAAAGATCGAAATTGCCGTGATGGGTCGGTCCATCGTCTCCGACGAGTCCGGCCCGGTCCATGGCAAAGACCACGGGAAGATCGGGCAGACAGACATCATGGAGGATCTGGTCATAGGCACGTTGCAGGAAGGTGGAATAGATGGCCGCTACCGGTTTGAACCCTTCCGCTGCCAGCCCCGCCGAGAAGGTCACACCATGCTGTTCAGCAATTCCGACATCGTAAAACCGGCCGGGAAACTTCTCGGAAAAATACTTGAGCCCCGTCCCGCCAGGCATGGCGGCGGAAACGGCGACGATCTTTTCGTCCTCAAAGGCCAGGCGGGTCAGTATTTTTCCGAAGACCTCCGTATAAGTCGGCGCTCCACCCGGTTTCTTTTGCAGCGTTCCAGTCTTGCGTTCAAAGGGCCCTACTCCGTGAAAAAGAGAGGGTTTCTTTTCGGCCGGTTCGTACCCCTTGCCCTTTTGTGTGGCCACATGGACCAGGACCGGACGGTTGAGCTTCTTGACATTTTCGAAGGTCTGGATCAACCGGTCGAAGCGATGCCCCTTGATGGGCCCTACGTATTCAAAACCGAGTTCCTCAAAAACCATGCCGGGAACCACCAACCCCTTCAGGGAGTCCTCGAGCCGTTTTGCCACCTTCAACATCGACTCCCCGATTCCGGGAATGTTCCGGAGCAGGTTTTCAACAATCTTCTGGATGGAAACATAAAAGTCTCCCGTCATATGCCGGGAGAGATAGGAAGAGAGCGCTCCCACATTGGGAGAGATCGACATTTCATTATCATTGAGGACGATGATCAGGTCTTTTTTCAGGGCGCCGCCCTGGTTTAATCCTTCAAAGGCAAGACCGGCCGTCATCGACCCGTCGCCGATCACGGCAAGCACCTTGTGATCCTCGCCTCTCAGATCCCTCGCTTCCGCCATTCCGAGGGCAGCCGAGATGGAGGTGCTGCTATGGCCCACCGTAAAGGTATCATATTGGCTCTCTTCCCGGCGGGGAAAACCGCTGATCCCGCCGAACTGACGGAGGGTGGAAAAGGACTTTCGCCGTCCCGTCAGAAGTTTGTGGGCATAGGCCTGGTGCCCCACATCCCAGACAATCCGATCCCGGGGGGCATCAAAAACATAATGAAGGGCGATGGTCATTTCCACCACTCCGAGACTCGAGGAGAGATGTCCACCGTTGGCGGAGACGGTCTGCAGGATCTTGTCACGAATCTCCGCCGCCAGGGAGGGCAGTTCCTCCATCGTCAGTCCTTTCAGGTCGGCTGGCGTGTTGATCCGGTCCAGATAGGTATAGGTCATTATTGGATCCTTTCTACAATATAGCCGGCAATCGCTCGCAGCGGTTCGGCAGGGGAGTCGAAATCCGCAAGGTCCGCCATGGCGGAATCGACCAGTTCTCGGGCTCGCCGTCGGGATTCGGAAATCCCGTAGAGAGCCGGATAGGTGGTCTTTCCTTTCTTCAGATCACTTCCAACCTGTTTCCCGATGAGCGCTTCATCTCCTTCCAGATCGAGTATATCGTCGGTGATCTGAAAAGCAAGCCCAACCCGCTCACCGTAATGGGTCAGGGCCTGGAGCGCTGTTTCGTCGGCGCCACCGGCAATGGCCCCGACACGCAGGGAGGCGCGGATCATTGCCCCCGTTTTATGGGTATGGATGAATTCCAAAGTCGGTTGATCGACCTCGCGGTCTCCCTCACAGAGGATATCGACGACCTGCCCCCCCACCATACCCGATGCACCCGCCGCCAGAGCAACCTCCCCCACAATACGGAGACGATCCTCCTCGGAAAGGGTGGAACCGTGGGGTTCCGAGAGGATCTGAAAGGCATGGGTCAAAAGGGCATCTCCGGCAAGGATGGCTATGCCCTCCCCGAAGACCTTGTGATTTGTTGCAACCCCTCGTCTCAGATCGTCATTGTCCATGGCAGGGAGATCATCATGAATCAGGGAGTAGGTATGAATCAATTCGAGGGCGCAGGCCGGAGGAAGAGCATTTCCCCGGTCGCTGCCCAGGGCGTCACAGGCCGCCAGCGTCAGAATCGGCCGGACCCGTTTTCCTCCGGCAAAGAGACTGTACCGCATGGAACGAAAGAGTGTGCCGGGAAAACGATTTTCCGTCGGGAGCCATTTTTCCAGCGTCTGGTCAACCAGTTCCCTGTTCTGCTTCAGGTAGGCCGTAAGATCTAAGGACACATTCATTCCGCCGTCGATTCAAGATCAAAGGGTTCGGTCTTCTCGTTCCCTTCATCATCCTTCATCAGGATCTCAATCTTCTTCTCGGCTTCATTCAGTTTGTTATGGCAATAACGGGTCAAACGAACCCCCTCTTCGAAGTCCTTCAAAGAATCTTCCAAAGAGAGATCCTCCCCTTCCAGTTTTTCTACGATCCCCTCTAACTGCTTGAGGGCATCTTCAAATTTTCTTTCTTTTTTTCCCGCCATGGATGAACCCGCCAAAGTCTGATTTTCGCCGGCAAAATTCAAATAGCCGGTGTAAAGGCATTCAGAGGAACTTTTCACAAAGCCGTCATGATTTGTGGAGGAATTATCTTATAGAACCCCTTGAGAGTCAAGGAGAAA
>CAYQVN010000113.1:0-6972 GCA_964420895.1 uncultured Nitrospirota bacterium
TTTACCACATTTAGGAAAACTTTTTCTCAAAGTGAGAAAAAAAATTCCTATTTTCCCAATACTTAAATGGGAGATAACGGACCAGTCGGACAAAAGGTGATTATGGGTTTTTCAGGGACGACCGGTAGGTACAGCAAGGGATTCCTGAAGTTTCTGAAGATGGGAGAGTATCTGCTGAGCTCGGTTATTTTCTCCTGCCGGAAGAAGGCGAAGAAAGGCCTGATAGCTGTAGATTGCCTCGACTCTCCGCCCCTCTATTTCAAGTGTCCTGGCAAGATTGAAATGAATGCGGTAATCCTGCGGCGAAAGCTGCAGGGCCCGGCGATAGGCGGTTTCCGCAGCAGCCGGCTTGCCGGCCCGTCCTTCGGCCACCCCCAGGTTGGTCCAGGCCGTGGCATCTTCGGGATGTTCTGAAACAATCCGCTCCAAAAAGGGAACGGCACGGGCCGGTTCCCCTCTTTTGATATTGAGGAGGGCAAGATTGTTCAGGCAACGGATCGAACCCGGTTCGATGACGAGGCCCTTGCGAAAGACCTCTTCAGCGGTCTTCTCTTCCCCCAGTCCCATCAGGGCAAGCCCGAGATTGTTATAGGCCCGGACATTGAGGGGATTGACGGAGAGGGTCCGGTTAAAATGCAGTACAGCCTCTAGATAATTCCCTATCTCCAGCGCATCCACCCCCATGTTGAAGGTGGAAAGCTCCATCACCTTCCGGGAGGCCTGATCCTTCACTCCTCTCTTCTGCGGAGTTGCCCCGCTCCTTTTCGGCTGCGGCAAGGCTTCCTTCACAACCGCCGGAGCTGCGGCGGCAACCTTTCTTTGCGGTCTTTCGGCCGTGACGGAACTCTTCAGGTGGGCCACTTGCGGAACCGTTTCTTCCTGGGTCACATGCTTTTCCACCGGAGGGACTACGGTCATTTCTGCTCTCCTAGTCACTGCCGGTTCTGTCGGGATAAGGGGCTTGTTCGTACTCACGAGGGCCTCTTCCGGAACGGGCGGGAAAATCACTTTCAGCCCGATGACGAGAAGGAGGAGGAAAAGCGTGAGCGCGACGTATGTCCAGATCCGCTTTTTATCCAGAAAGGGGCGCCCGGCAGTTCGCTCTTGTTTCCCCGGGTTTGCCAGTGTTGCCTCCTGGGTGTTCATGGTTGCCTCATGGTCAGGTTGGGTGCTTTTTCACCGGAGAAGGAAAGGGCATCCGGGCTTCTGCCGACGGTGACGGCCGGCTGCAGCAGAATCACCAGTTCCGTATTCTCTTTGGTTTCTACTACGCGCTGGAAGAGCTTACCCAGGAGCGGGATATCCCCTAACACTGGAACAGAGGTGACCGATTTGTCGGTTTTCTCCCGCATCAGCCCGGCAATCACAATCGTCTCGCCGTCTTGCACCCGGACCATCGTATCGACTTCACGAACATCGAGAACGGGCGCATTGGCGAGGATGTCAGCACCGACGGCACCGGGCGGAAAGGTCTTTTCCTCGATAAATTCGGTAATGCTGGGATGGATATTCATGATGATCTCGCCGCTCCGGGAGATCTGGGGGGTCACATCGAGGACCACGCCGATGGTATAGTCTTCCCGATCGACGGTGAAGTTTTCCTGCAATACGCCCCCTTCGGAGTTGACCTCCTTCTGGAGGGTGAAGAAGGTGTCCTCTCGTCCCGCCTTGATGATCGCCTTCTGGTTGTTCAAGGTAGAGATCCTCGGATTAGAGAGAACATGAATCTCCCCCTGGGTGGCGATCATATCCAGCAAAAGTGAAATGTCTCCTTTAGTAGCGCCGATCTGAAAAAAGCCTGCATCAGGACTCAGGTTCTGCACCACCGAGGCGGGCAGGGGCTGTGTCGCAGCCAACCCTGAGGTCAGGTCCCCGACAAAGGAACCTCGCAGGTTGGGCACACCGGCCCAGTCGATTCCCGCCTTGAAGCTATCGGAAAGAGTGACTTCGACGATCTTGGCCTGGATCATGACCTGCCGCTGGATCGATCCTTCGACACTCTCCAGAAAATCGGCGATCTCCATCAGCTTCTCTGGCAGGGCCGTAATGAGGATGGTCCCGGAATGTTCATTGATAACCATTCTTTGACCCTGCCCATCGTTTCCTTCTTCACTGCTTCCGGAAAGTATTGTATTGAGCCCCTGGCGGATCTCCTCCCAGAGGGCCACCTTGCTCGTCGATTTGACGGTGCCGTAATCCCCTGCGGAGGCCTCCTCTCCCCCTCTCCCACCGCTGCTGACGGTCAGCCCCGTCTCTCCGGTCCGGGTGGCGGTGATGTAATTCAAAGCAAAGATTCGGGTTGCCATCCGGGGACGGATGACTTCAATGGTGTTCTTCCGGATCGTATACTCCAGATGAAGGGGAGAGAGGATCGCCTGCAGCGCTTCGCCCATGGTCACCTCTTTGAGATCGATGGTCACCGTGTCCTCAATGGCGGGATCGACGATCACATTGTAACGGCTGTCCCGGGCGAGGACCATGAGTACATCCTTGAGCTTCGTCTCCTGTACGGCGATGGAAAACTTCTCCCCGCCGACCCCTTTCAGGGATTCCTTGCCGGCCATCCGGGGAAGAAGATATTCCTCCAGGGGGGGAGCCGTCTCTGCCGAAGGCGGCGGCGCATACTGTTCCATGAGACTTGGCTTAACTACCGTTTCTTTCCCGGCGACACATCCCCAGAGAAGGAGAAGCAATAGTCCCGGCAAGATTCTGCTGATATTTTTCAAGAGGTTTCCTCCTTGTTTCTTCAGGGGGTTGTCCCCTTCTTCAATTCAATCATTACCCCGTCGCCTCCGCCGGCCAGGATGACCCTTTCCGGTTCGATCCGAAGGATCTTGCGACCGTAGATTTGCTCCCCTTCCCGGTGAACCTCCCCATTCAAGAGGGCAACCCGTCGTCCACTGCTCCACAAGACTGCGTTGAGACGGGGGAGCCGGTTCGCCTCGTCCTCCCCTTTCGGGACCGTCGCAGAAGTCTCGTCACCGGCAAGGACAAAAGGGTCCCGGCCCAGCCCCCCGGCAAAGCGCAGCCGATCGGCGGAGGAGAGACGGGCGAGACCCTTCTCTTCTTCATTCTCCAGTGCCCCGCTACCCCTTGTCTCCGACATAAGAGGGGACGCCATCGCCACAGGGGTCATGGCCCGGGTCCGTTGCCGGAAAAAGGTATAATTCCGATAGACGGCAAAGAGGATCGCTACAGCCAGGAGCGCGAGGAAGAACTTGCTACGCAGCATCGGATTTCTCCTCAGGATTCACAAGATAGTAGAGTTCTATTTTCATCTCCACGGCCAGGGGGCCGGAGCTCTTTTTCACCCGCACCTCCCGGATATCGACCAGCCGTTTTCCTGCCCGGAGAGACATCAAAAACTGATAGAGGGTCCGATAGGAAGTATGAAACTGGATCTTCACGGGAATCCCGTACAGGACATGGGAGTCCAGATCTAAAGAGATGGGCAATTCGTTGAGGGCCGAACGGGCCAGGACCTCCTCCATATTGACCCGCTCCACCGCTCCCCGGAAATAGCCGATCTCAGCGATCCCCAAAGACCGCCCCACCTCACGGAGATGCCCCAGATAAGTGTAAAAGCGATCCCGGTCGGGAAGCCGCTCCCGATCGGCTGCATCGGCCTGTGCGAGGCTCTTGATCCGCTCCGGCGAGAGGGAAGACAACTCCTGTGAGACTTGCTCCATTTCCCGGTCCACCTTTCCAATCTCCTGTTCCAGGGCCCGCCATTGCCTCACCTTGGGAACGATCAGCACCAACACCAGTCCTGTGATGACCAGTCCCGGGAGGATCATCTGCACCAGGTTCTGGTGTGCCTTCAAAAAAAATTTTACCCCTGGATACCGGCCCATGGGTTTATTCTCCTTCGATCTCGATCGGGATCCGCCGCCGCCCTGCAGAGGCGATTTTGACCCTCCCCGACTCCCCCTGCTCAGCTGCAGCACCGAGGCGTCCCCGGACGGTTTGAAATAGGCCTGTCCCCTTGCAGCGGTTCAAAAAATGATCAAGGCCCTCCTCTCCACCGGAGAAATCGGGCAAGACCATCGTGCCCGACAGTTTCATGGAGAAGGGTTGACTTCCCCCCTGCACCATGAGCTGCTCCAGCACTACGGAGTCCGGTGTGTAAAGGGCGAGGGACGCCAGAACATCCTCCGGCGGGATCGATTCCGGGGCCAGTCCCTGGCAGAGCGCCCGCCGCAACAGACGATCGGCATGGGCCTCGTACATGGCGCGAACCCCCTGAAATCGATCATCCACCTTTGCATACCCCTGCCGCAGTCCCCGCACTTCCAGTTGATCGTGATACACTTTATAGGAGAGCTGGACATAGAGAAAAAGGACCAAAACCGCTGCCGCCATGTAGGCGATCTTGGCAATCCGCTGGGCGGACCGTTTCTTCCATTCGAGCTGTTCCTCCTCAGGCAGCAGATTTGCCGTGGAAAAGATAGAGGGACTTTTCGCCACGGCGATGGGAAGATCGTATTCGCTCTCCTCGCCCGGGACCATCGTGCATGAGACTGGCCGTTCTAACCCCGGAAGATTCTCGAGGACCGTCAGGGGGAGTTTCAGGTGCTGTTGCAACTGCTCCGCCAGATTCGGGACCCTCCCCCCTTCACCGGTCAACCAGATTTTTTCAATCGATTTCTTGTGCTGCTGTTTCACATAGAGAAAGGAGCGATTGATTTCGACACAGAGACGTTCAAAAGGATCGACCCCTTCGCCTGCAATCTCTTCGGCAATGGTGGTGATCCCCACCGCCGTCCCTTCCTCATGGATTGGAGTTGATTCATCCACAACAGGAGTCCCTTCAAATTGTGCGAAATCAAGCTCTTTTTTGATCGTCCGGGAAAAAAGAAAATGTCTACCCCGCGTCACGGTAAGATCGACACCAATACGGGTGACATGAAGGCGAGCCACCGTCTCCTCCGTTCCGAGGATCAAAGAGGCCGAGGGGGCGTTCGGCTGCACAAAGGGGGCAGTCAGAAGATAGTAGGGGATCAGTCCGGCGCTTTTGATAAGAGCAAGGGCATTTTGCACTGTCTCCGTGGGCACCGCTGCTGCGATCACCTCAATCTTGGAAATCCCGTCCTGACGGTAATGGGTATTAACACTGTAGACAATCCGGGTATCCAGACGAACACCGAAGGCCTTGCCGGCCTCAAAGGGGATCACGGCATCGATCTCCTTCTGTGTCATCTTCGGAAGGGGAAAGGCACGGTGAAGGATACGGGCATCGGACAAGACCATGGCAGCTGCCATTCCAGCAAGACCGTAGTCCCGGACCGATGCGGCCAGTGTCTGCCGAACCGCCTCGGGATGATCCGAAGGCGCCTCCACCCGGAAGAGCCCTTCCAGACAGGGGTTCTTCCTCGATTTGCGGATGACGGCCAAACGAACCGCTCTTCCGCTGATCTCAATACCGACAACCCCTTTTGATGAGAAGACTCCCATCAATTATCCTCCGGCAACATTCATCATTTTGTACAAAGGGAAAAAGACCGACATGGCCACCGTCCCGACAACGCCGCCGAGAATCAGTATGATCAGCGGTTCCATGATCCCGAAGACCTTCTTCACCGTCATGGGAACCTCCCGGTCGTAAAAACCGCTGAGTTTTCCCAGGGTAAAATCGAGGCTCCCCGTCTCCTCCCCGATGGAGACCATCCGGAGGAAAAGAGGCGGGAAAAGACCCGTTTCCTTCATCGTCTCAGCCAGGCCCCGTCCCTCCTGGACCATCTGGCGGATGTTGATTAGTGCCCGCTCAAAAACCCGGTTTCCCGTGGTCTTCTCCATCAACTCCAGGGCATAGATAATATTCACGCCGGAACGGTAAAGAGAACCGAAGGTATGGGAAAAACGGGCCAGAATGATCTTGTGGTTCAACGACCCGAAGATCGGAAACATCAGCTTGAGCCGGTCGTAGGCGATGCGGGTGACTTCAATCTTCTTCAGCATACGCACGGCAAAGACCATGACGAAGAGGGCCGCCAGAAGCGCCATCCAGTAGTTCACCATAAAATGACTGACGGCGATAATGATTCTTGTGGGAAGGGGGAGGGAAATATTGCTCTTCTCAAAGATGACCAGGAACTTCGGCAGGACCACGGTAAAGATCAGGGCTACCAGACCGACAATGGCCCAGAAGACAATGATGGGATAGAGGGTTGCCTGCTTGATCTGCCCCATGAGTTCCTCTTGCCATTCGAGATAGGTCGTCAGACTTTGAAAGGTCTCTTCCATCTTTCCCGTACTTTCGCCGGCGGAAATCATCGCCACGTACAATTCGGAGAAAACCTCGGGGTACTCCGCCATTGCATTGGAGAGGGAGAGACCGGCTTCAATATTACGGTGAATATCTTCAATGACTCCACGGAAATAGCCTTCTTCCGACTGCTCCAGAAGATCCTGCAACCCCGCGAGAATCGGGACACCGGAAGAGAGGATCGTACCGAGATGAACCGTAAAGGTAATCAACTCTTTCCGGCTGACCTTCTTCTTTACCATCAGGGCGGATTTCTTTTTCAGCTCGAACCCGGTTGGATAGCATCCGATACCGGACAATTTGGCATAGAGATCTTCCGGACTGACAGCGGCCATCACGCCGTTGATTACCTTGCCTTGTGTATTTCGTGCCTTGTAGGTATATTCGGGCATCGCCTGTCCTTCAAATTCACGTCAGTCGCATCACTTCATCGAGAGTCGTCAAGCCCACCACCACTTTTTTGAATCCGTCATTCCGCATCGGCATCATCCCCTGCTCGATCGCACATTTTTGGATCTCACTGGAGGAGTTCCCTTGCAGAATCAGGTCATGGACGGCGTCGTTCACGGGGAGGAGTTCATAGATCGCGGCCCGTCCCCGATAACCGCTTTGATTGCATTTATCGCACCCAGCCCCCCGGTAAAAGGAAAACCCCTCCATCTCGGCCAGGCCCAAGGACTGCAGTTCTTCCGTTGGGACCGTGTAGG
>CAYQVN010000114.1:0-6926 GCA_964420895.1 uncultured Nitrospirota bacterium
ATGCAATCTCTCCTGCGCCTTCTGCATGTGCGATTCCGGAAGTGTCGTCCGGGAGGAACCGACCGCCGGGCAGCGGCAGCAGATCGTGGATCAGATTGTCGAAGCCCGCGTACTCAATCTCTACCTCACGGGGGGAGAGCCCCTCCTTGTCCCGGAACTCCCCGGCTACATCGCACAACTCCGCAAAGGGAATGTCCATGTCACGGTCACTACAAACGGGACCTTGCTGACAGACGAAACAGTCCGTCTCCTGAAGGAGGCCGGGATGAATCATATCCAGGTCAGCATCAATGGCTCCACCGCCGAAATCAACGATCCCCTCATGGGGGTTTCCTTTCACCGGATCGTGGAGGGGATCGCGGCATTAAATAGAGCCGGCCTTGCCCCCCGGATCAAGATTACCGTCACCCGGCAGAACATCAACGATATGCCGGAATTGATTCGTCTCCTGGGAGACTTCGAGACGGAGCGGATCAGTCTCTTTGAAGTCGGCCCCATCGGGAGAGGATTTCACAACTACGACGATCTGAAACCGGAGGAGGAAGCGTTGCACCGTCTGGAAGTCTGGACGGAAGAAAATCAGGCACACTATCCGCAAATGGCGCGGTTTTACAGCTTCACCTTAACCCTGCAAAAAGAGGGACGGGCGAGCACCTGTTCCCTCGGCGATCCGAATATCAATTCCTGCCAGATCATGCACACAGGCCAGGTCGTCCAGTGCAGCTATGCCATGGCACTGCCGGAACCCAACAACCTTTTCGATCATGGACTGATCGGCGCCTGGCAACGACTACCGGTATTTGCACAGTACCTTGCAGCAGATCGCCTTGAAGGAAAATGCGGGGTATGTGACGAAAAAGATGTATGCAAGGGAGGATGCCGGGCCCTTGCCTATTTACAGGGCAAAGGGGAATGGGCCGAAGACCCGATCTGCCCTCATCTCCCCCAATTGCAGGAGGTATAACATGAGTGACAGCAACGAAAAGGGATGGGTGAAACCGGAGATTCAGGACCTCGATATTGCCGGCGGCTGCGAACCCTGGGAGGGAGAAACCCAGGCCTCAAAGTGCAAGCCCAAAAAGGGAAAGACCTTCCCCGACCAGGCGCCCAAGCCGTGTAGACCGAAGGATAAAAAGAAAAAGAAACCGAAATTCAGTTGATCCGATGCCTCTTGACCGATTTCTTCAGTGGGGAGCCGAAACAAGGGACCGGGATTTTTCCGGACGTCCTTTCTTAGGCTCCCTCTATCGAACTCTCCTCTACGGGATCTTCGACCCCCTCCTCTGGTTTCTTTACCGTTGCAGGATCGCTCTGCAGGTTCAGGGGTTGGCTCCCTTCCGGCAACCCCGCTTCCGACTGCTTCGTGAAGTCCGGACACGCTACTCTCGCCCCTTTCTTCTGCGGCTCTGGCTGCGGTCGCAACCGGACCTCTGTGCCGAATCCGACTGGGGAACGATACTCACCCCCCTCCATGCCCTCAAGGAAAGAGCGACGTCCCTCCCCTGGCTCCTCCCCGAGGAGGCGCTCCTGGCCCATTCCCTGGACTGCAAGGGATTTGCAATTCTCCTTTCGACATTGCTGACGATATGCGGCAGGGAAAACGAATTGTGGATCGGCCTTCCCGCCAACGGGGAAGACGGTCACGCCTGGGTGGTGATCGAATGTGAAGGGGGACGGATCGCCGTGGACCAGCTCAATGGACGGGGGGTCCCGGAACCGGTCTACCTCAAGGAACATCGTTTCGCCATCACACAGTCCCTTTAGATCTCCCGGCACAATGTCCCTTGGTTCTCTTCCGGCAGGACTTTACCAGACCACGTTGAGAGCAAGTGATTTTGTATTTTACTCGGCAGACCTTTCTTCACCGTTGTCCGCCTCAAAATCCCGGCGGTTCAGCAGCACGTTCTTTTTGACCTGTCCCGGTTTACCCAGTGGCCCGAGGGTCTTGTCGCCATAGCGGATCAGAAGCCCCCCGGCGTTCCCGATATTCAACTTCATCGAATCGACCATGCTGACCTGCAGATCTTCTCCCTTCTGCAATGTCACGTCGTAGTCCTTCTCTCCATCAACATTTACCGCCAACCAGGTACGGTCTTCCGCAAAGAGGGTAATGACGAGGGGGCCTGCAGGAGGCGCCTCCTTCGGAGGAACGGCCTCCGGGGGCGTCTTAACTGCTACCGGCGCCGGAGTCTCCGGTGCGGTTGCCGTCAGTGGGAGCGTCTCTTTTCCATCCACCTGTGCCCCGGGGAAGATTTCTTCGAAACCGACTTTGAAGCGGTCTTCCGGTGGCGCTTTTGGGCGGGACCAGAGGCGTACACCATAATAGAGCACGCCTCCGAGGAACAGAAGAATCAGAACAACCCAGATCCATAACGATCGATCTTTTGGGGGACCCGCAACGGAAGCTTGGTCCTGACCCGCCGAAGAACGTGAACCGGTGGACTCCAGGCACTTCTGGTATTCCTGGTAGCGGAGGAGCGCCTCATCCGGGTCAAGGCCGATGTATTGGGCATAGCTTCGGATAAATCCTTTAATGAAGACCGGCGCAGGCAGACGGCTTGCGTTATCCTCTTCCAGTGCCTCCAGATAACGGAAACTGACCTTGGTGTCGTCGGAGATCTCCCGCAGAGAAATCTCCCGAAGTTCCCGCTCCCGCTTCAGGTATTCTCCAAAAGACGGCACCTGAGCACCTTCCCGGATCTTCCGTAACGGTCGTTCTTCCTTCTTTTCCATGGCGGCATCCCAACCGGTTCTATTCCAGGAGGTCAATATATTTCCGGGCATCCTCTTTCAGGGCGCTTTCGGGAGACAATTTCCGGGCTGCACGAAAATGTTCCAGTGCGTTTTGTCCATCGGCATTTTTAAAATAGGAAAGTCCCAGTCCATAATGGATATTCGCTAGGTTTTTCTTTTTGTCCTTCTCCTCTCGCCCCTGCAATTTCGAATATTGCGCAAGGCTCTCCGTTAACACCCGGATCGCCTCCCCCATCCGGTTCGACTGGTAATAGATCTTCCACAGATCGAAAGAGGCGGACAAAAGCAACGGATCAAGGGCAAGGGCATCCTTGAGAGAGGTCTCGGCTTCATTCGGCTGCCCCATCAACTGCCGGCAGAGACCGATATTGTGCAGAGCCAAGGCCGGGGTCTCGTAAAAGGGATCTTCCAGAACCTTTTGAAACTGTTCAACGGCATCGGGACAGCGATCCTCCTTGGCGAAAAGCGCTCCCAAATTCATACGGGCTTCCGAATAATCCGACTTAACCGACAAGGCCTTTCGATAGGCCTCCTCGGCCTTCTGATAGCGCTTGGTGTAGAAGTGCACCAATCCCAGAGCATTATAAATCCGTGCGTCATGGGCATTCAAGGCCTGAGCTTTCCGGAGTTGCACGAAGGCCGCCTGGTAATTCTCCTCACTGAGATAACCAACCCCCAGTTCGTAGTAAGTGGCGGCAGTCTGTTTCTTGCTCTTTTTCTCCTGGCGATACATCAAACAGGCGGGAAGTGTCGCTGAAAAAGTAACGATAAGGATGAGGGCGATCATCTTCCTGAACATCAAATGTCCTCAAAGTGGGTCAGGGATTTGAACATCTTGAAACGTTTCTCGATATCCTGATAGGAAATCTCGCAGAGCCGCTTGACGCTGAAATCTTCCACATTGTAGGACGCCATGACGCTCCCGAAGATGATGGCACGGCGCAGGGTCTCATCGTTGACATTCTGTACATTAGAGAGGTAGCCCATCATCCCTCCCGCAAAAGAGTCGCCGGCTCCGGTGGGATCGAAAACAGCATCAAGGGGATAGGCCGGAGCGGAGAAGATCTTCGAACCATTAAACATGAGGACACCATATTCCCCCTGCTTGATGATGAGGATCTTCGGGCCGTAGCCATGGATCTTCCGCGCCGCCTGAACGAGGTTGACCTCCTCCGTCAACTGTCGTGCCTCAGCATCGTTGATGGTCAGCATATCCACATGCTGCAGCACCTCGATCAAGGCATCCCGTTTCCCCCCGATCCAGAAGTTCATCGTGTCGAGTCCGACAAACTCGGGATTGCGGACCTGCCCTAAAACCTTCATCTGCAGTTCCGGGTCGATGTTGCCCAGAAAGACATAACGGCTGTCCCGATAGCTCTCGGGGATCTCCGGGGCGAATGATTCAAAGACATTCAATTGGGTGTCCAGGGTATGCGCTTCGTTCAGTTCGTAGCCGTATTCCCCCTTCCACCGGAAGGTCTTGCCGGGAACCCGCTGCAGGCCCTCCGTATCGACATTGCGTGCTTTCAGAAGATCGATCTGTTTCTCGGGGAAGTCCTCCCCCACCACCGCCACCATCTGGATGTCGTTGAAAAACCCGGCGGCAAGAGAAAAATAGAAGGCCGAGCCTCCCTGGGCATCTTCCACTTCCCCGAAGGGGGTCTTTACGGAATCAAAAGCAACGGAACCGACGACAAGAAGACTCATGGAGTACCTCATGGAGCTGTCAGCGTTGAGCCGTCAGCATACAGGATTGAAAAAGATGTCCGGGAACAACCACCCCGGCGCAGACATTCTCCCTCACCCTACTCCGCCGGGGGTTCCAGCAGGCAGGCAAGATTTTTTCGTGTCTCTTCTGGAAAGCACTTTGGATCGGTAAGAATCGCGCCCTGGGCGGCCGTCCGGCAGGTACAACGGGATGTGAGCATCTCCGGTGAGATGGCATGGACGATCATCGCTTTGGCCGTAGCCACATTTTTGGCGATAATCTTCAAAACGGCCTCGGCGTTGACATCCTCCTCTTCCTCATGCCAGCAGTCGTAATCGGTGGAGAGGGCGATCGTGGCGTAACAGAGTCCCGCCTCCCGGGCCAGCTTGGCCTCGGTAGCATTGGTCATGCCGATCACCTCCACGCCCCAGGAACGGTAAACGCGGGACTCCGCCCGTGTCGAAAACTGGGGACCCTCGATACAGATGTAGGTCCCTCCCCGGTGTACCCGGGCGCCGGCCTTCTTTCCGGCCTCTTCCAACCGGTCGGCCAGGACCGCACAGATCGGGTCGGCCAAAGGCACATGCCCCACGATCCCGTCACCGAAAAAGGTGGAAATCCGTTTCCGTGTATTGTCATAAAACTGATCGGGAATCACAATATCCCCCGGAGCGATCTCCTCTTTCATACTCCCTACAGCGCTCACAGAAAGAATCTGCTCCACCCCCAGCATCTTCATGGCATAGATGTTGGCACGGTAGTTGATCTCCGTCGGAAGGATCCGGTGCCCCTTACCGTGACGGGGCAGAAAGGCGACGGCAACCCCGTTCAGTTTACCCAGCATTAATGGATCGGAAGGATCGCCGAAAGGCGTTTGCACCACGACATCATGGAGATCTTCGATTCCCTCGATCTCGTAGAGCCCACTTCCGCCGATCACCCCGATTTTCGCTTTTTCCATGGTCCCTCCCTTGAAAAACGGCGCTATCGTAACATCACAGAGAAAATCCGTCAAGCAGTTTGCCGATTTTCCCCTTGATTCAATCTTCGATCTGTTCAATAGTAGAAAGGGACGACGCAACCCCCCAGGGAGACCACCACCAATGACACCGGCCGGAACAAAGGACCGCATCCTCAGCGCCGATTGGCTGCTCCCCATCTCATCACCCCCGATTCCCGAAGGCGGCGTCGTCATTGAGGAAGGGAAGATCCTCACCTTCGGGAAGGCGGAAACCTTGTACCGCAGCTTTCCCGGCCTTTCCCGGCAAGCCATCCCGGGGTGCGCGCTCATGCCGGGCCTGGTCAATGCCCACACCCACCTCGACCTGAGCCAGTGTAAGGGACGGCTCACACTTCCCAACGACTTTGTCTCCTGGATCCTTGAATTGATCCCCCTCAGAATGCAGATGGACGACCGTCAAATTGTGGAGGCCCTCCGTCAGGGGGCGCGGGAAGCCCTGCAGGCCGGCGCCACAACAATCGGGGACATCACCCGTTCCGGCGAATCGCTGTCTGTCTTAAAGGAAGCCCGATGCCGGGGAGTGCTTTTCCGCGAGGTTCTCGGCAGGACAGTCGACGAAGGTTCCTCCTGGATCGAAGATCTGAAGGAGCATATCTCTGAGATGGCGCACAAAACCGGAGAGAGAATCACCCTTGGCCTTTCTCCCCATACCCCCTATACCCTTTCGGAAGAGAGAATGAAGGCCCTGGCCGCTTATCTGGAGGAGACCCCCCTTCCCTGCGCCATGCACGTTGCCGAGTCTCAAGCGGAAGCAGACTATTTCCTGCACCATTCAGGGGAACTCAAGAGCCGCCTCTTTCCCGCCGTTGGCTGGGGAAAAATGCCGGACCCGAAGGCATTCGGGACGCCCCTACAACAGGTGCGGAGGATGGGGCTTCTCACCGACCGACTCGCCGTCATCCACGGCGTCCACCTCACAACGGAGGATATCGGCCACCTGCACAACGCCGGAAGCTCCGTCGTCCTCTGCCCCCGGAGCAACGATTATCTCCGCGTCGGCGAAGCGCCACTCCGGGAACTGCTGACGCAGGGGATCCCCCTCGGTCTCGGCACGGACAGCCTCGCCAGCAACAGTTCCCTCTCCCTCTGGGACGAAATGCGGTTTCTTGCGAAGCGCTTTGAAGGAGATCCTCTCGTCATCCCGGAAGTCCTGCTCCGCATGGCCACCCTCGGCGGCGCCGAAGCATTGGGATTGGAACATACCATCGGATCGATCGAAGAAGGAAAAGAAGCCGACCTGATCGCCGTCAACTGCCGTGCAGACGATCCCGTCACGCTTGCCTCGACACTGATCCAGGAAACCTCAACGGAGAAAATCCGGATGGTGATGGTGGGAGGTGATGTTCTTCTTTAACCTTTTCTCTTTTCCCCGTGTCCCCCGTGGTTATATGCTTTTCTCTTTTGACTTTGATCTTGCCTTTTCTATTTCCTGCCTCTCTCCGT
>CAYQVN010000115.1:0-6917 GCA_964420895.1 uncultured Nitrospirota bacterium
CAGGCTGGGGCACTACGATCTCCACGGTGGCCGTGGCCTGGTCGGTGACGGTCTGTGCATCGGTCGTCGTCCCCTGAGCCTCGGCCGTGTTGGTCACCGTCTGGGCATCACTGCAGACCACCGTCACATCTACCGTCACGGTGTCACTGGCACCGGGATCGAGACAGCCGATATCAAAGACCAATTCTTCGGGAGCCGTGTTGCAATCAACACTGTCGGCGATCCCGTTGTTATTGTCGTCGGTATCGGCGGTGTCAATCTGGCCATCGCCATCGGCGTCGGCATCGAGGGAATTCTCGATCCCGTCACCATCGATATCGTCAACATCGAGAATCCCGTCGTTGTTGTCATCTGGATCGTCGGAGTCAGTAATGCCGTCGTTATCATCGTCATCGTCGAACTTGTCAGCCGTGCCGTCGCCGTCAGTGTCGGACTCATCCAGGTCGGGCACACCATCGTTGTCGGAGTCGTCGTCCTGGTCATCAGGAATTCCGTCATTGTCATCGTCGGAGTCCTCGTCATCGGATACCCCGTCATCGTCCATATCGTCGTCGTTGTTTCCTGCCAGAGTCAGACAAGCAGGGAGAGTGTCGGTGACGAGGATGTTACAGAGAGGAAGATCTCCGTCATTGGTAACGGTAACTTCAACGGTGACGTTTTCTCCCGGAAAGGCAGATCCAGGGGTAATTGTCTTCTCCACGTTGATTGAAGGAATTAGTTGAGATTCTACCACAAAAAGACCCACATCAGGAGCAAGATCGAGGGGCGCCTGGTCTAAAGCCGCGTCAGCAAAAGCCTGCAACTGGAAGGCAAAACCGTTGGCTGCCACAAAGGGCGCACATATTTGCGTTCCGTTCACCTTGATTTCAACTGCCTTATGGTCAGCATCACTCCCGTCTCCCATGGCCCAGGTCACTGTAGCCGTACCCACGGGCACAGGGGATCCTCCAGTGAGATCAAAAACCATTCCCGAATTATTAACAATAATTACCCAGTGATCGATCACGCCATCGTTGTTGCAGTCGAGAAATATCCGATAGCTCTCCGGACCACTGACACCGGGAAAGTCAGGTATCTGTAACACCGACGTAGCATTGGGGTTTCCATCGCCGTCGGCATCCCCCGGTACCCCGAGGGTCTTTAAGAGGAAAGAAATGTCGTTCGTCGCCACATCGACGGAGACCCGGACCTCAATAATATCATAACCGCTATCATTCGTAGGGGTTACAATATTCCCCGGCAGTACATCCTGCGGGTCGACCTGGGTAGTGGCCGTAGCCCAGTCGGCGTCGGTTCCCACACCGTCCACGACGATGGCGGCCGAAGCGTAGGCGATTGTCATCGCCAACAACATCAGAATCGTCAATATGATGATTTTGGTTTTCCCCAGCATAACCAGCTCCTTTCCGAAATCAATTCGAATATCAGAATATTTTTTTAACACATGTATCTCTATTGCTACAGAAGAGACAATTTTATTATAGACTCTGCAATATCTGTACCGAATTGGAAAAGGGAACTAATAATTCACATTTTAATAATAAGACATTGATAACTTTTTGATTTTATTCATATCACCATAAAGGTTGAAGTTTTGTGAAGATCATCAGGTATACCGTCTTGCTGAAATAAATCGTGCGGGTATGAAAAACTTTTCCACATATAGGAAAAAACTTTCCACTATTGGGAAATCTTTTTCAGTTATTCGAAATCCAATATGTCCGGTTTCACTAAATGGAAGAACGATGGCTTTGTAATCAGTCCGAAAACGCCCCCTCCCCTTTATCCCCTCTGCCAAGAGAGGGGAAATATGAGTTTTTGAGCCCTCAAGAACGAGTTGACGAAAGATACTCAATTGTGGTGAATGGAAGCCACCTGAGGCATAATAAAAAGGGCAGGCGTGGGGATAATCCCTTCACCTGCCCTCAAAAGTGGGATATCAGGTCCTTTTATGCCTCACCTAACCAGATGGACCGTTTCCTTTGCTGTTTTTAATAGGCTGGGTAGCCGCCTCCCTGGGGAGGATAACCTCCGGCAGGCGCTGCCGGTTGCTGCTGCATCTGTTGCTGTTGTTGCTGGTAGAGGGCCTGATTGGCCTTGATCTCGATCTCGACCCGTCGATTGGCCTGACGGCCTGCAGCGGTGTCATTCCCGGCAATCGGCATCGACTCTCCGTATCCTACGGTGTTGATCCGGTAAGGGCTGACCCCCTGGGATTGTAGATAATTGGCCACGGAACGGGCCCTCGATTCGGAGAGCTGCTGGTTATACTGCTCCGACCCCGATGAATCGGTATGTCCCGACACGGTTATGTTCGTCTGGGGATAGCGGTTCATCACGCCGGCTACCTTGGCCATGTTCTGCATGGCCCCCGGTTTCACTGCTGTAGAGTTTACATCAAAGAGGATACCGGAATCGAAAGTGAGAAAGACCTTGTCCTGCTCCAGCCGGACCTGGGCATCCCGGATCGATTGCAGTTCCCGTGCCTGTTTGTCCATGTAGTTCCCGACCAGGCCGCCTGCCGTAGCGCCGATGGCTGCCCCCAAAAGGGCCGCCTTGGCCCGCCTCGACGGATCATTCTGTTTGGCCAGGATGCCCGCCGCTGCGCCTGCCGTCGCCCCGATGAGGGCGCCCTTGGTCGTCCGTGAGGACTGCTGCCACTGAGCGCAACCGATGAACGAAAAACCAAAGGTGATAAGGACAATGCTGACGACGATGGTTTTCAGATTTCTCATGACCTTCCTCCTCCTTATATTTGCCTGTTCATGAAAAGTTATCCGGAGTTTACCGCTCCACTACTGGTACGTCAAGCCAGGATATTTCCTGAGAGTACACCCTTAAAGACGTTTGTGGGAAGTTTATATTCACGGAAGGGCAAAACTTAAAATCACCTCCGTCCCTTCGCCCTCCCGGCTTGTGATCTCCACCTCACCGCCATGATCTTCCATCACCTGGTGGCAGATCGTCAGCCCCAACCCCACCCCTTCACCGGGGTTTCGGGTCGTGAAAAATGGATCAAAAAGCCGCTCCTGATTCTCCTCGGAGATCCCAGCGCCGTTGTCCCGCACAAGAAGCTGGACCACCCGGCCGGTTTTTCCGCCGGCCCCGGTGCGGGTAGCGATCTCGATCGTCCCCCCTTCGGGCGTCGCCTGGAGGGCGTTGAGCAACAGATTGAGAAGAACCTGCTTCATCTTCTGGATATCGATCCGGACGGGGGGAAGCCCTGCCTCTTCGCTGATTTTCACCGCCACCCCCCGTTTTTCCGCCTCTTTCCGGGTCAGGTCGATCATCGAATGGACCACATCACCGAGATGGGCCTCGGAAAGTTCCGACATGGTGGGACCGGCCAGGTTCACCAGTTCCGAGATGAGCCGGCGAATCCGGAGGATCTCCTCAAAACTGAGGTCACGGAACCGCTCCCAGAACTCCCGGTCGATCTTCTCCGGCTCGGACAGGGGAAGTTCCCTGATTTTCTGCGGGACCATCTCTAAAAAGGTCTGAATGGAGACGAGAGGATTCCGGATCTCATGGGCGATCCCTGCGGCCAGGGTTCCCAGGGCGGAGAGCTTGTTGGCCCGGGCCATCTTTTTCAAGGTCTCGATCTGTTCTTTGTGGAGCCGGTCCCGTTCAGCCACGAGGTGATAGTGTTCAATCCCACGGGTCAGGACCATATGAAGGTCCTGAATCTCCCAGGGCTTCAGCAGATAGGTATAGAGCAGCCCCGCATTGACGCCGTCGGCCAAGACGTCGAGGTCGGAATAGGCGGTGACAAGGAGAAGCACCATCTCGGGATACCGCTTGTGAACCTCCTGAAAAAACTCCATCCCCGTCATGCCGGGCATCCGCTGGTCGGAAATGACGAGGGCGATGAACTCCTGCTCCAGAAGTTTGAGACCTTCAGGACCACTCTTTGCCGTATGGATCGTAAAATCATCCTGGAAATTGATGGCGAAGATCTCGAGGTTCTCCTCTTCATCATCGACAAAGAGAATGGGATATTTTTTGTATTGAATCTCTTCCAAGGGTGCGACTCCCGAATCGGAAGAAGGGGTTGATCCGTGCTTCCTCTCCGTGGGTGATATAACAGGGTCATTCGCCGGCAAGGTGTGAATTGTAAACAATCGTGAAGTTAATTACAACCTCAATCCGGGGTCAGACTTTGATAATTGCATATTAACTCCGAGCATTAGAATAATATGCAATTATCAAAGTCTGACCCCGGATTGAGGTGAGGTGATCTTATTCAGGGGCTCCCTCACCGGGCGACCCGGTCTTCCTGGAGAGGAGCTCGCCCAAGACCTCACTCATGTCCGCCAACCGGTAGGGCTTCAGCAGCACTCCCCGAAAACCGTAGTCTTTATATTCAGACAGGATGGGATCATCGGAGTAGCCACTCGATACGATCGTCATAACCCCCGGGTCGATCTTCATCAGCCGCATCTGGGTCTCCTTGCCGCCCAGCCCTCCGGGGATCGTCAGGTCCATGACCACCGCAACAAAGGGGCGCTTCTCCTCAAGGGCCTTTCGGTAAAGATCGATGGCCACCGCTCCATCTTTGGCATAGACGGCTTCAAACCCCATCTTTGCCAGCATCTTCCCGGCCACATCGAGGACGAAGCTCTCATCATCCATGACGAGGATGCGTCCCCGGCCGGTCAAGTCTCTCTCTTGCCGGTCTTTGATACTGCGGACCCTTTTCGATGAAGCCGGGAGATAGACCTCGAAGGTCGCCCCTTTTCCCTCGACGGAGTGTGCCGTAATGCCTCCGCCGTGTTGCCGGAGAATCGAATAGGCGGAGGCCAGTCCCAAGCCGCTTCCTTTCTCCTTGGTAGTAAAGTAGGGATCGAAGATCTTTGAGAGATGGGCCTTTGAAATCCCCACGCCCTCATCCTCCACGACGATCCTCACATATCTGCCCGGCTCAAGATCTCCGGGAGGATCAGTGACATTGGATGCGCCGATACGGATCACCCCCCCTGCGGACATGGCCTGCACTGCATTGAGGGCCAGATTGTTGATCACCTGTCCGACCTGGTCCACATCGACATCAGCAAACCAGAGATCGTCGGCAATAGAAAAGTCTCCCTTCACATTCGTCCCGGTCAGGGCGAACTCGGTGGAATCACGGATGATCCGCTTGAGGGAGGCTGTCATCTTGGTCGGCTTCCCGCCCCGGGCAAAGGTGAGCAGCTGCTTGGTCAACCCCTTGGCGCGGAGAGAGGCTTTCTCGGCCTTCTCCGCCCGTTCAAAAATCAGGGTCGAAGGTTCGCTCTCTTTCCGTATGATATTGATATTCCCCAGAATCGCCGTGAGAAGATTATTGAAGTCGTGGGCAATCCCGCCGGCCAACACCCCCAGGGACTCCAGTTTCCCGATCCGCTGCTGTTCCGCTTCCATTTTCTTCCGCTCGCTGATGTCCCGGATCACCCCCTGGATCACTTGATGGCCTCCGAAGGTAAAGAGACTCGACGATACCTCCGCCGGAAAGGTCTCACCATTCTTCTTCTGAAAATCGATTTCGAAACCGACCTGTTTTTCCCGCTCGATAAGATGTAGCGCCGACTGCATGATGTCCCGCGCAGCCGGAGGATGAAGATCGGCAATGTTCCGGTCGAGCAATTCCGGCGGGCGATATCCAAAGAACTGGAGGGCCTTTTCATTCACGTCGAGGATCCGGCCGGAAAGATCGTGGAGGAGGATCCCGTCGTTCGACTGATGGAAGAGATTCCGGTATTTTTCTTCACTCTCCTGGAGGGCCGCTTCCGAACGCTGCCGTTCCGAGATATCCCGGACCACAACTACGACATATTCCTTCTCCTGGAACAGTACCAGCTTCCCATTGAGTTCAACAGGCACCTCCTTGCCGCTCCGTGTCTGAAGACTGCCTTCACGCATGGCCCAACCGTTTTCCCGGATGCGTTGGGCCGTTTCTTCCCAGGCGGCCCCATCGGGGACGTCGGGATCGATATCGGTCACCCCCATCTCGAGCAGCTCATGGCGCCGGTAGCCGAGACTTTCCCCGGCCATTTCGTTCATGTCGAGGAAACGGCCCGTTTTCAGGTCGATCACAAAGATGGCGTCATTGGACTGATCGATCAAAGTACGAAAGAGTTTCAACCGCCTCTCGTCACGCCGCCGATCGGTGATATCGATCATGGAAATGAGGAGGCTCCCGTAATCGGGGGTATCGGGAGAGACCGACATGGAAAGAAAGATCTCCTTTCTCTCTCCCTGGAGGGTCTGGTTGACGGCATCTGAAGAGAAGGTTTTTTTCCCTTCGGCCAGGGCGATGAGGATCTCTTCAAAAACGGAATAGGATTCGGCAGTAAAGACCTTGTCCAGGGAGCCGAGCATCTCTTCCTTGCTCCGCGCACCAAAAAGGGTAAGGGTTGCCGGGTTGACATCGAGGACCTTCGTCTTTCCCGCCGCTTCCCGGACGAACTCAGGATGCTGTCGGAACCAGACCCGAAAATCGGTCACCCCCTCCGCTTTCAACCGCTCCAGGGACTGTTGCACTTCCCGGAAATCTTCTTCCCAGATCGAAACGGTTGCCAAATCAAAGATATTCCTGTATCTTCGCTCCGACTCTTTCAGCTTTTCCCGGGAACGTTCCATGGAACGGAATATGGGGCCGATCATGGCCACTCCCAGCACCATAAAGAAGGAACTGACCAGGGTCACCCACTCCGCTCCCGGATCCATCGGAGGCCGCCCCCCGGAAAGGAGGAGCCCATAGGAGACGCTGTGGCGGAGGGCCATGAGGAGGATCGCAAGGGAAATGAAGACCCAGGACTTGCGGCTTCCGGAAATCCGGATCAGCCGGAAGGCCAGAAAGGCGGCAAGATACTGGAGTAGAACGGCAAGCAGCAATACCGGATCGGTCATCGCATCTCCTGAAAGGGAAAATCGTTGCGGGC
>CAYQVN010000116.1:0-4566 GCA_964420895.1 uncultured Nitrospirota bacterium
TATCGACATGCGTGTCGCACGGCATCTCTCGACCACGCCGTATGAGACTGGATCCTTGTCCTCGATGCTGACGAAACCATTTCTGCAAAAGATCATGGAATAATCCGGGAGGCGATGACAAAACCGGGCGCCTCGGCCTTTGATCTGATTCAGCGCAACTACACCGACGATCAGGATGCCTTCGGCTGGGAGCAGAACCGGGGAGCCTATGAAGAAGAAAGGACCTTTGCCGGCCATTTTGATGTCACACTCACACGGCTCTTCCGGAGAAGCCCTGAGATTCGTTTTCGCCACCGGGTCCATGAACGGGTGGAAGAATCCCTCGATGCTGCAGGAATTGCGCATTCTCCCCTTGCCGTCCCGATCCATCATCTCGGAAAGGTCCGGAGGCCGGATTTCCTCCGGGAAAAACTGGAGCACTATCTCCGTCTCGCTGAGAAAAAAGGACAGGAAAATCCGCGCAGCGCCCGCCCTCTCTACGAGATCGGTGCAACCCTGATCGAACTGGAGAGAACGAAAGAAGCCCTCCCCTACCTGAAACAGGCCTGCCGACTCGATCCTGATTTCAACGACGCAAGGGTCCTCCTGGCCATTGCAAATTACCGGTCGGAACAGTTCGAGGCGGCGGAGCAGGCCCTCCGAAAGATTCCTGAAGCAGATCGGACCCTTCCCGCCCTGCGACTGATGGGGATCATCGCCCTGCGCCTTCGCAAAGGAAAGGCGGCGGAAGAGGCCTTTCGATCTGCCCTGGTTCACGACCCGGTGCACGAAAGCTGCCGGATCGGACTGGCGCAGGCACAGGTCCTCAAGGGGAGCCTGGATGAGGCCATCGCCACTCTCGATATAACCCTCCGGGACCATCCGAACTCTCCTCAGGCCCTGAACGATCGGGGCTGTCTTGCCATCGCAAAGAGTGATCCGGTGAACGCGGAACGATTCTTCCGGAAGGCCCTCGATGCCGATCCCGGCTACCGGGACGCTGCGGAAAACCTTGATCGCTGTTTTAACCGCTCCGAACCGGAAGGACCTACCGCACCGACCCTTTCCGTCTGCATGATGGTAAAGAATGAAGAGGAGATGCTTCCCCGTTGTCTCGACGCCATCCGGGGACATGTGGACGAGCTCATCATCGTCGACACCGGATCGACGGATCGGACAGTGGAAATCGCCCGGCAGTACACCGACCGCGTCTTCTTCCATCCCTGGGAGGGAGATTTTTCCAAGGCACGGAACCAGACCCTGCAATATGCCACGGGGGACTGGATCCTCCAACTCGATGCCGATGAAGTGATCGACAAGGCCGATGGACCACGCCTGAAGACCGCAATTTCGGAAGCATCGGAAGAAATCACACACCAGGACGTGGAAATCCTCAATTACGACAGTGAAGGAAACGTCAATGCAACCTTTCATTACCCCCGGCTATTCCGGAACGGCCTGGGATTTCACTACGAGGGGATCGTCCATAATCAGTTGCGTCTCAACGGCAGGAAGGTCTCCTCGGGCATTCGGATCCACCACTACGGCTATGCCCTTTCTCCCGAAAAGATGGAGGCAAAAAGAGACCGGACGATCTCACTGCTGAAAAAACAGATCGCCGCAGATCCGGATAACCCCTGGAATCTGCATAACCTCTGCCTTTCCTATTCCATGGCAAAGATGGATGAAGAAGCCATCGAAACCGGAGAGAAGTCCTTCGAACTGGCCCTCCGCCAGGGGATCTTTCCTCCCTGGCTTTATTACGGACGATACGTCGTTGGCGCCACACGCTGCGCCCGGGGTGAATATGACAAGGCCATCGAGATTGCACGGGACTGTTTAAATCGAGACCCGGAGCACCTCGACTCCCACTATCTGATCATGCTCTCGGCCTACCAGGTTGATGATTTCCTGACGGTCCGCAAGATGGGCAACCGGTATCTTGAGATCCTGGAGAAGTATTCCCGTCAGGGGGTCCCCGTCTCCGTGCCGCAAGGAACCCTCGATTTCCGTCCGAAAGCCTTGAAGATGCTGGGCCATGCCTTCTTTGCCCTCGGAGATAAAGTAAACGCCGCACAAACCTTTCAGCGCTATCTCGATGAGGACCGGCGCAATCCCGCACGGTACCGGGAGGTCGGTCTCTTTTACCATGGTCAGAGCGATACGGCGGCAGCCCGGTCACACTACGAAAAGCACCTTTCTCTCGAACCCGGGGACACCTACATCCTGAAGGCCCTGGCTGACTGTCTCATCGGGGAAGGTCGTGACAACGAAGCGGTAGAGATCTACCGAAAGGTTCTGACCATCGACCCGTCGGACGAGGAGGCGCAATACTTGCTGGAGCAACTCCAGGCACCTGTAGACATGTGAGATTGTGAATCAATCCCCCCTACCCCCCCTTTAACAAAGGGGGGCACCTTTCATCCTCCCCCTTTAGATAAAGGGGGACCGAGGGGGCTTTGATTTAAATACCCCCCCCCTTTCATAAAGGGGGAAGCATAAGGAACCCATGACAATCCCCCTTCTCAGCACCTGCATGATCGTCCGGAACGAAGAGGAAACTCTCGAGCGATGCCTTGTCTCGATCCGCCCCTTCACCGATGAATTGATCATCGTCGATACCGGTTCCACCGACGGGACCATTGCAATCGCCGAAAAATACGCGGACCGGGTGATCCATCACCCCTGGAAAGAGGACTTCTCCGCCGCCCGGAACCGTTCCATCGAGGGGGCAACAGGAGAATGGATCCTCTACATCGATGCTGATGAGGAACTCCCTTCCGGAGAGGGATCAAAACTTCGAAGGTTGTTGCCGAATGTCCCGGCCGATGTGGACCACCTTCTTCTGAACATCCGAAACCTCAACAACACCGGTGGAACACTTTCCGAATTCCCGGCCCTTCGGATTTTCCGGAACGGACATGGTATCGCTTTTACGGGGATCGTCCACAATCAGGTGATCTGCCGGGGGGAAGGAATGAACCTCCCGATTACCTTCCTCCACTACGGGTATGCCCTGTCACCGGAGAAGATGGAACAAAAATTTCACCGGACCCGTGCCCTTACAGAGAAGCAGATTGCCCAGGAGCCGTCAAACCCCCTCTATCATCACCACCTTACTCTCTCTTTGCTGAATCACGGGGACCATGCCGAAGCGTTGGAGACAGGCCTTTCAGGGCTGAGACTTTTTGAAGGGATCTCTCCTCCCTACCCGCCGATTTTCTCCAACCTGATCTACTTGACGGGCCGGGCCGCCCTCGCCGACGGCAAGACCGACCTGGCGGCCGCCGTTTGCCGGGAGGGGTTGAAGGTCCGTTCGGACCACCTTGATCTCTTCTGGGTCCTGGCCATGTCGGCCTTCAAAATGGAGCAGTATGAGGAAACCCTGGAATGGGCCGGAAAATTTCGACAGGCCGTCGAAACGTACCGGCAACACCCCGCAAGCGATGTCCCGGTAAATACGATCGGACAGGTCGAGCCCCTTTTGGCGATTTCACGCCATGCCGCCGAACAATTGAACCGGGAGGTGGAAAGCCTTCCGGGGTCCCCCGCGACCCCGGCCTCGTGCAGAACGCTGATCATCAACCTCTGCGAGTTGGGAGACCTGGTCCAGGCCACCCCTCTGATCGAGGAGATCGCCACCCGAAAGGGAGCGGTAACCCTTCTCGTCCGGGAAGATTGCCTGGAGACTGCTCGTCATCTTCCTGCTGTGGAGCAGGTCGTCGCCTTTCATTCTGCCCGTCCCGGCGCAGATCTTCCCCTTCAGGAGATCGAAAGGCAACTTGGCGACCTGAGCAAGGAACCCTTTGATCTTCTTCTCAACATGACTCACACCCTCCTGGGAGCGCGCATCTCCGAGGTCGCCCACGCAAAGGAAAAGAGGGGTCTCCTCTTGAAGGAGGGAGACAACCTCCGAATCGAAGGCCCTTCGATTCGCTACCTCAAACAGATGTTAGCACACCGGAAGCTGAACAACCTCCACGTCGTCGATCTCCACCGGCTGCTCCTCAATGAGCCGCTGGATAAAAGAGCGCTTTCCTTTCAGATCTCCCAGGACGAATGGGCCGAGGCGATGGAGATACTCCGGGCCGCAGGGATCACCCCCGAAACGCCCCTGATCGGGATCCAGCCCGGCGCCCGTGAAGTGCGGAAACGATGGCCGGCGGAATCCTTCGCACAGCTTGTTTCTGAAATCGTGAAGTATAGAGAGGAGACTCTCCTTCTCTTCGGTGTCGAATCCGAAGCACCCCTGGCAGAGATCATCGAAGCGGCCGCACCGGGAAGGATTGTCAACCTTACAGGCAAGACGCAAATCGGACACCTGGCGGCCCTTCTCTCCCGTTGCAGGGTTCTGATCACCAATGATACTGGCACCTCTCACCTGGCTGCCGCTGCCGGAACGAAGGTCCTTTCCCTTCACATGGGACACGTCTGGTTCCGGGAGACCTCCCCCTACGGCGAAGGGCATGTGGCCCTACAGGTACGTTGTGAATGCGCCCCCTGCAGCCCTCAAACCCCTTGTGAACACCAGTACTGTCGGAAGATTCCGACACCGGCGGCCGTCCATCATGCCCTTCGGTACATGCT
>CAYQVN010000116.1:4666-6916 GCA_964420895.1 uncultured Nitrospirota bacterium
ACTGTCGGAAGATTCCGACACCGGCGGCCGTCCATCATGCCCTTCGGTACATGCTGGACGGGATCCCGATCCCCGACGATGAGGCCTTCCGGGAAATCGAGATCCATGAATCTCACTTCGACGACCGGAATTTTCTGATCCACAGGCCCCTGCGGCCCCATCCGATCACACTCAAAAACCATCTGCGGGAGACCTACGGGAAACTCTGGAAATATCGGTTGACCGGGGCCGGAGGACCGGCAGGAAACCTGTCAAACCCGGGCAGGAACCCGGAGGGAGAGGAAATCGATCTCTTTTTTGCCGATCTGACGCTTCTCAGAGAACAGATCGAAGAAGCGCGGGACTTGGCATCCGACCTTGCATCCGCTTCCCGGGAAGGGAAAGAGATCTCTCAAGGGGCACGACGTTTCAAAGAACTCCATCATGGAATTCTTGCTCTGGGTGGACAGGACCCTCTTCTTCGTCCGATGACGGAATTTTACGACATTGAGCAGCAACAAATTGAGGCAAAGGAATTCCCTGCAGTCATGGAATCCTTCGCAACAGTTCTGCATGAGGGATGTAACCTTTTGAAAATACTGGAAGAAATATTGCCGACATTACGCCTTGCAGGCACCGGGAGCAAACCTTCCAAGTGAACGACCATGAACATAAAACAGCAGAATATGCTAGAAAACAAGCCAATTTAGCGATTAAGTTTAAAAAGATCTAAAGTCTTTCCTCTCACCTGCCGATAAATCCTGCAGTTATGAAGCGGTCACTCTCAAGGAAAAAGAGTGAACGACAACTGCTCGATAAAGGAGGTGAGAAAACCGAGAGATGGGCATCGGTACCCCGCCCCTGACGTCCCTGGGGCAAAAGGGACAAAAATGAATCGGCAGGGATGCCAAAACATGATTTTCCGGGAAGCCGGCTTGACCGGCATGAACTCGGGGAATCCCCATTTTCCAAGGAGGAAAGATCATGGGACTTAGAATTCAATCGAACATCGCAGCATTAAACGCACACAGACATTTGTCCAGTACCGATAACGCCCTTTCCAAGTCGCTGGAAAGACTCTCCTCCGGTTACCGGGTCAACCGGGCCGCAGATGATGCAGCCGGCCTGGCCGTGTCCGAAGGGTTACGGGCCGACATCAAGAGTTACCAGGTGGCCACTCGGAACACCTCTGAGGCCGGATCCCTTCTGCAGGTCGCTGAAGGAGCGCTCGATCAGATCGGGAACATGCTGACCCGTCTGAAGGAACTCGCCACGCAGGCGGCCTCGGACAATACCAGTTCCAGCAACCGGACGAAGCTGAATTCCGAAGCGACCCAGTTGAAGAACGAAATCGACCGGATCGCAGACTCCACCAATTATGGTGGAACGAATCTCATCGATGGCTCTTTTAACGGTGCATCCACCATGACCGCCAATGATGCCGGCTCCGTCGCCGCGATCGCAAACGTCTACGATATGTCCGTTTCCGATGCCTCATCGGGTGCCTATACCATCACGGCATCAGGTTCCAATATGACCCTGACCAAGGGGGGCGTCGCCCAGACCGTAGCGATCACCACCGGCGGGACGGTGAATTTCTCGACCTTCAATATTTCCTTCAAGACCACGTCAGCAGCATCCACCACGGCTGTCGCTGCAGGTTTTACTGCCATGGGCACCGTGAGCATGGACGCCGGATCGGGATCGACCTTCCAGGTCGGGGCCGGGAACTCCTCCAATGACCAGATCACATTCTCCATCGGTGATGGCAATGCGGCCGCCCTCGGTCTGGGATCCAGCAGTTACGTCACGAACCTCGACCTGACGACCTCGTCCAATGCCCAGTTGGCAATCGATATCGTCGACGACGCGATCGATGATGTCGCCCTCATTCGTGGTCAGGTCGGCGCCGTTCAGAACCGGCTCTCCTATGCCTCGGCCAACTTGTCGACAACGATCGAGAATGTCACGGCGGCCGACTCGGTCGTCCGTGATGCCGATATGGCGGCGGAGATGACGACCTTTACGAAGAACCAGATCCTGCTCCAGGCCGGTACCTCCATGCTGGCCCAGGCCAATTCTGCGCCGCAGGTTCTCCTCTCGCTGCTCTCCTAAGGGGTCAGCGCAAAGAGGAAGCTTGATCATCCCCCCCGGGGAGGGCGACCCCCTCCCCGGGGAAGGATAAAGGAGAAAAGTCATGAACCTGATCGAAATACCCTCGGCGGTCATGGGCTCTCCATCGAGCGAGAGGACCACCCGCACGAGAGGCTT
>CAYQVN010000117.1:0-6828 GCA_964420895.1 uncultured Nitrospirota bacterium
TTTCGGTTTTCCGGCCATTATGGATTCCTGACGGGATTCGGGATCAGTGTGTGTGATTGACCAGTTTCCGTGCCTGAATGAAGGCAAGCCCCATCAAGCAGATTCCGGTGGTGGCGGCCAGTGAAGTCCCCGCCGCCACGATGGCCGCCGGGATGACCCAGTACTGCGATCCGTGGGTATAAAGGAGAAGAGCGGAGAGGAGTACCAGCCCCATCATCGTAAAGATGAATTTTTCAGCGGCGTTGCCGAGGAGATATTTACCGGTGGCATCCTCTGAAATGGGCCAGGGGTCCTTCCCGAGAATTTTGACCAGCATATATCGATAAAAGAGGATGGATGGTTCGAACCGACTGGAGGTTGCAAGAGAAATCACGATGGAGGCGAATACAGGGTAGAGGAAACGGTGTTCATTGAGCATGACGGCAAGGATCGTGCAAAGGGCGATACCGGACCGCTGGAAGCGGGTGGCCTCGGCGCTGTCGTTTGCAGTGAAAAAGGAGGTTTTGTGCTCCAGATTTTCCTTTAGGCCACCCTCGGAGAGTATTGTTGGGGACATTTCGGTTTCTCCTCTGTCGGCTCAAAGGGTTGTAGATGATCTGTACGCAATAATAATATTATAGCATAGGTTTTCTCGATTGAGGAAGATGCATTTTCATCGGGAATTATTCTTGACAGTAAATATTCGGAAATGTTAATATCCCCAAACTTATATAGGGCCACTAGGGCCTTCTGTGCTGGTCCTCCCATGAAAAAAGAAGATAAGGTTTTCTATAAGAAGCTCTATTCGGTCAGTACGGCCGGCATCTACATGGTCGTTGCGACGATGATCGGGTATTTCATGGGGAACAAACTGGATCAGTGGTTTGATACCTATCCGTGGCTGACCCTGTTCTTTCTATTCTGCGGGATTGCGGCCGGTTTCAAGAACCTGATCGAGATCGCCATCAAGGAAAGTAAAGAGGAATAGCCTGACATGGAACATGATGGAGTGCGCCGTCTGACGACAAAAGGAGTGACCTGGCCGGGATTCCTCATTCTTTTCCTTCTTGCCTGTGGGGCCGTGCCCTTGTTCGGTCGGGAGGTTGCCATTGGAATGGGCGTTGGCATAGTCGTGGGATTGATGAATTACAAGGCGATCGAATTGATTGTGAAGCGGGTCATGGGGCCAGACGGTTCCAATCGGCTTCTCTACGGGATCTTCGGCTTTGCGAAATTCCTGGTCCTGGGGGGCGTCTTTTTCCTGCTGATCTATTATAAACTCTTCGATGTGTACGGGATCGTTGCCGGTTTTACGGCGGCACTTCTGCTGGTTATGATGGAAGGGCTGCTTCGGGCGAACCGATTTGACACCAACGAACTTACCGTGGAGGAATAATCACCATGCATGAAGGTCCGATGTTTCTGAGTTTTCTGGGGCACGAGTATATGATGCTCGGTTATGCTGCACTGGCAGTACTGCTGTTGACCGTCGTGGGAAAGCTCGCGACCTCCAATCTTGGAGTGGTCCCCTCAGGGATGCAGAATCTCTTCGAGGTGGTCCTGGAGATGATCCTGAATTTTATGGCTGAAATCATGGGAGAGAAAAACGCCCGGCGCTTTTTCCCGATGATCGCAACTTTCAGCCTCTTTATCTTTACCTGTAATATCATGGGGGTCTTCCCGGGGATGGGTTCTGCCACCGCCAACCTGAACATCACCGTGGCCTGTGCGCTGATAGTCTTTGTAACCGTTCACTTTTTCGGCGTCAAGGAACACGGGTTCAAATACCTCAAACATTTCATGGGCCCCGTCCTCTGGCTGGCGCCGCTCATGTTCATCATTGAAATCATCGGACACCTGGCCCGGCCCGTCTCCCACAGCCTGCGGCTCTTCGGGAACATCATGGGGGAGGATACCCTCCTGATTATCTTGGCCGGGCTCGTGCCTTTTCTCGTGCCCCTGCCGATCATGGGGCTTATGATCTTTACCAGTTTTGTCCAGACCTTTGTCTTTGTCCTCCTGGCGATTTTGTATATACAGGGGGCTGTGGAACATGGAGAACATTAATCGCTGATTCCTCCCGGGACTTCCCCGGGATCCATACCTGTGGTTTTTGTAAGACCGGCCTGAGACTTGCGGCCGTCTTCCGGGGACGGAAGAACGGGGCCCATTGTGAGGTGGGGGAGCGATACCTCCCATGGGCGGCAGGGTTTTTTGGGACGGTATTTGCGGAAGCCGCACAATATAGAAGGGAGGTTTTACTCATGCGTAGTTTTCTTACACGATTGTTTGTTTTTGCCGTGATGCTCCTGAGCGCTGTACCGGCTATGGCTGCAGAAGAAGCCGCCGGCGGCAGCTCCAATGGAATCATTGCCATCGCCACGGCTCTGGCTGTTGCCATCGCTGCTTTCGGCGGCGGAATCGGTCAGGGTAATGCCGTCAACGGGGCCATGCAGGGTATTGCACGGAATCCCGGGGCTTCCGGAAAGATCATGACCAACATGATCATCGGTCTGGCCATGATCGAGTCCCTGGTTATCTATGGTCTGGTCATTGCCTTCATGCTTCTTGGCAAGATGGGCTAATTCATGTCAGTAGGAGGCGGGGCGTGTTGCGTCCCGCCTCTTTCATTTTGTAAAGGTGAAAAAGAATGGCCAAAGTCCGAAAAATCCTTGTTGCCGTAGACTTCAGTGAAGACTCCAAAAAGACTCTGAAATATGCCTTCGATTTTTTCCGGGGCTGCGGAGTCGAGATGCACATCGTCCATGTCATCTACGACCCCCTCCCTGAAGGTTCCTACATCCCCCATCGCTCCGTCGATGAGATGGAAAAATCCGTCACCGACCTGACCATGGAGGAGCTGAAGAAGTTTATCTCCCGGAAGATCCTGAACAGTGATGAAAAGATCGAACCGGCGGTCCTGAGCGGAACCCCCTACGCCGAATTAATCAAGTATGCTAAAAAGCACGAGATTGAACTGATCGTCATCGGCAGTCAGGGAATGAGCCGTCTGGAGAAGATGCTCCTCGGGAATGTGACCGATAAGGTCGTCCGCAAATCCCCCATCCCCGTTATGGTCTATAAGGGATAGACTCTGTCCAGGTGTACCGCTTCCCTCTTTTTTTGCGAGGATATCAATGAGTGACAAGATCCGTGTCCGGTTTGCCCCGAGTCCCACGGGCTACCTCCATATCGGAGGGGTTCGTACGGCCCTCTTTAATTATCTCTTCGCCCGGAAACAGGGCGGGGCCTTCGTGCTACGGATTGAAGATACCGACACGGAACGTTCTACGGAAGAATCGATCCAGGCGATCCTCGACGGAATGGAATGGCTCGGCCTCGGTTATGATGAGGAACCGGTGCGTCAGAGTTCCCGGACCGACCTCTACCAGGAACATATCGACCGGCTCCTTGCCGAAGGGAAGGCCTATCCCTGCTATTGTTCGAAGGAAGAACTCGAGGAGCGACGCAAACAGGCCCTGAAGGAGGGGCGGGACCCGAAATACGATGGGCGTTGCCGTGACGGTGTTGATCCGGTCCCCGGGCGGGAGCCGGCCATCCGGTTCAAGGCGCCTCACACAGGGACGACGGTCGTCCACGATCTCATTCGGGGGGGCATCGAATTCGACAACAGCCAGATGGATGACCTCATCATCCGGCGCTCCTTCGGCATGCCGACGTACAACCTCTGCGTTGTCGTCGATGATGCCCTCATGGGGATGACCCACATCATCCGGGGCGACGATCACCTGACGAATACTCCGAAGCAGATCCTTCTCTATGAGGCCTTGGGTTTTAGGCCTCCCAAGTATGCCCATGTCCCTATGATCCTGGGTTCCGACAAGACCCGTCTCTCGAAGCGGCACGGGGCCACCTCGATCATGGCTTATAAAGAAATGGGGTTTCTGCCCGAAGCCATGCTCAACTACCTGGCCCGGCTTGGATGGGGGTTCGGTGATGAAGAGATCTTTTCACTGGAGGAACTGATCGAAAAGTTCTCCCTCGAAGGGATCAACAAGTCGCCGGCCGTCTTTAACCCTGAAAAACTCCTCTGGCTTAACCACCACTATATCAAGACGGGAGACCCGAAACGGCTCGCCGGACTCTTTCATGAGATGCTCGTCGAAAAAGGGGTTTTAGATTCCCCCCTCGGCGAAGATCGGCAGGGTTATCTCGAGGAGGTTGTAAAATGCCAGCAGGAGAAGCGGAAAACCCTCGTCGAGATGGTGGAAGAATCGACCTATTTCTTCCAGGACAACATCGAGATCGATGAGAAGGCCGGGAAAAAAGTCCTCAAGGCAAAGGCCCGGCCTATCCTCGAAAAACTGAAGGCGAAGTTCTCCGACCTGGAGGCCTTTACCCAAGAAACCCTGGAGACGGTTTTTCAGCAGATGATGGACGAAGAGGAATTGAAACTCGGCAAGATTGCCCAACCCCTGCGTGTGGCCCTGACGGGAGGGACCGTCAGTCCGGGGATCTTTGAGCTGGTCTCGGTCCTCGGCAAGGAAACCGTCCTTTCGAGGATCGACAAGGCAATCGATTACATGAATGTCCGCATTGATCAAGCCTGATTTTTCTTGACAGAAAAAACCGGTTTTGTTAAATTTTCAACCTTATTCGGGTGTCGTCCAATGGTAGGACTCCAGTCTCTGGATCTGGCTATCGAGGTTCGAATCCTTGCACCCGAGCCATGCAGAATACAGGAAATGGGAATTTGAGACTGGGAATTGGGTAAAAGGGTTATCCAATTCCGGTATTCTGATTTCTGATTCCTGCTTTTATATTTTACTTTCCATTTCCGCTCTACACGGGTCCCATCGTCTAGTGGTTAGGACGCCGGCCTCTCACGCCGGTAACGCGGGTTCGAATCCCGCTGGGATCACCAATACTTTTCCCCCGAAAAAATAACTTAAAAATCAATAACTTATGATGGTTCCTTGGTGATCCTGCAAAGATCACAAGTCTTCAGTGCCCTGACGTTGGAATCCTTATGATTTCAATGAGTTACCAGTTTATAATGATCCAGGAAGCACATGTTGCTGCCTATATGTTGCCCTAAATACAGTCTTTGGCGTGAAAAACAGGCTCCCTTTGGGGGAAGATACGGGTATGACAGGTCTATTTTTTTAGGTTGATATTTAGCCATATGATGGTTAATATACAACCATGATTCGCAGAAATATTGAAGAAGATTTATACGCTGCTTTAACAGACACGCCTGTGGTGCTCTTAAACGGTGCCCGTCAGACAGGAAAAAGTACACTTGCCCTTAAGCTTGCCAAGTCAATTCCGGCAGAGTATGTTACGCTGGATGATGCTGCGACATTAAGTGCTGCAACTTTTGATCCTGTCGGTTTCATTCGGAATCTTTCAAATACAACCATCATTGACGAAGTTCAAAAGGCCCCTTCTCTTTTTCCGGCCATCAAAGTGGCGGTAGACCGCGACCGGCGACCCGGCCGTTTCCTGCTGACGGGTTCGGCAAATGTGCTGCTCCTTCCGAAGCTTTCCGAATCTCTTACAGGCCGAATGGAGGTGGTTACTCTGTGGCCTTTCTCTCAGGGTGAACTCCTTGGTTGTCAGGAAGGATTTGTCGAAAATATATTCTTGGAAAAGGTACCTTCTCTCGACAAAGTTTCTTCTGAGGATGTTGATTTGATCTCCAAGATCCTTACCGGAGGCTATCCAGAGATCGTCCAGCGGAAAACGCCGAAACGTAGAAATGCCTGGTTTGCCTCCTATATTTCAACGCTTCTACAGCGCGATGTGAGGGATTTATCAAACATCGAGGGACTCACTGACATGCCTCGTCTTTTGACTCTTCTGGCCGACCGGGTAGGAGGAGTGCTGAATATGTCGGAGCTATCACGTTCATCCGGGATTCCGAATACGACATTGAAACGTTACCTGACGTTACTGGAAGCCACGTACCTTCTGCAGCCGTTGCCTGCGTGGTCCAGAAACTTGGGGAAGCGGCTCATCAAATCACCCAAGATTTACCTTCTCGACAGTGGGATGGCAGCATATTCAACAGGACAAACTCGGGAACGGCTGGAGCAGGATCCGACCTTTCTTGGGCAGTTACTTGAGACATTTGTGGTCAATGAATTGCGTAAGCAGGCGACATGGTCGGACAATCCAGTATCCCTCTTCCATTTTCGTACAACAACAGGCAAAGAGGTAGATATCGTGTTGGAGGATAGGCAAGGACGCGTGGTAGGAATAGAGGTGAAGGCATCAGGGGTTGTGCAGAAAAGAGACTTTGCAGGAATGGAAGCACTGGCTGAGACCTGTGGGAAGAAGTTCGTACGGGGGATTGTGCTTTATAGAGGGGATCAGGTGCTCCCCTTCGGTAATCGGTACCTCGCCTTGCCAATCAGCGCATTATGGCGTATGTGAAGGTAGAATACACATTCTCGGTGTGGAATGGGGCAGCACAAACTTACGGGCAACCGTAAAGGACAATGGGCGATGACAGTGAATGACGGTTGGCGTATTTGTTTCTTATTCAAAGACGGCGATGCCTACGATGTAGAGATTGTGGATTATCATAAGGGGTAAAGTGTATGAAACCTATTCATCCCGGTCGAATTCTCAAACGTGAATTGAAGGCGCGTGAACTGTCGGCTAATAAACTGGCCCTCGCATTGCGAGTACCTTCAGGACGCATTACGGACATCCTCAACGCAAGGCGCGGGATCACTGCCGATACGGCGCTACGCCTGTCATACTATTTCGGCAATAGTGCCCAGTTCTGGATGAACCTACAAACTCGTTATGATTTGGCGAGAACCGAGCAGGAGCACGGGAAGATGATTGCGGCAGAGGTGACTGCCGGATAAATTATTT
>CAYQVN010000118.1:0-6794 GCA_964420895.1 uncultured Nitrospirota bacterium
TTGTTCTTTCTGATGCAAATACTCCAGTGGTCGCCCCGTTTTTCGGTCCCTAAATGTTCATGCCCGCATTTCATCGACCAGTCCGGTATGTCTTTTGCCGAGATCTCATCGGAGGAGAGGACTTCTAAAACCGTTCCCGGCGGAGAGAGTTTCATCACACGTATTAGTTCCATCAGCGGACCGGGACAGTAGATCCCACGGGCATCAATTCTCTTGTCAACCTTGATCTGTTGTTGCAGCATCAATACTCTCCCTGAATGAGAAAACCCCCCTCTTGCAATCCGATGCAAACGATATCTAAATAACAGCAAGAAGTATGCCTAAATACTCAGCCATTGTACAAATGGTGTAACAGATTGATATTCAATGAAAAATACCAAGTAACCCTCTTGCAGTATGATAATCGGACTGTCATTGTGAGGCAATATGTCACGCATTGGTGACACTTTTGTCAATCATCATTCAGATCATGATTTCCTGTTTAATGATTTTGCACACCTGGATTCCATGTTATGATGGCAGCGTTTTATTTGTTCATGAAAGGATGAAACTGTGCAGACCTCTATCCTTGGAAAACGCTGGAAATTCCGCGAGCATGATGAAGGGCAGGTCCGGGACCTGTCAGATGCACTTGGCGTGACCTCTGTGACGGCGGCCGTGCTCTGTCACCGCAAGATCAGCAGCCCGGAAGAAGGGCGGATCTTTCTTGAGGCCGGTCTGTCCGATCTTCGCAACCCCCTTGAGGTTCCCGGCATCGTTCCATCCGCCGAGCGGGTGATCGCCGCCCTTGAAGCAAACGAGCGGATCTGCATCTTCGGGGATTACGATGTGGACGGGGTGACGGCGACTGCGCTCATCGTCCGAGTACTCAGGCACCTTGGAGGGGATGTCATCTATTTTCTTCCCCACCGGATGGAACATGGCTATGGTCTCCACCGTGAGGTGATCCCCCGGATTATTGAAGCGGGGACGAAACTCCTGATTACCGTTGACAACGGGATCTCGGCTCGGGAGGAGATTGCCCTGGCTCAGGATGCCGGGATCGATGTGATTGTTACGGACCATCATGAACCTCCGGAATCTTTGCCGGAGACGCCTTATCTCGTTAATCCCAAGATGCAGATGAAAGGTGCCGGGCATTTTGCGGTACTCTCCGGCGTCGGCCTGGCCTTTGCCCTCATGGTGGCGATCCGGGCCCTCCTTCGAGAGAAGAACAGCTCCGGCAGGTACGAACTTCCCAACCTGCGGGAGTTCCTTGACCTCGTCGCCATCGGAACGATCGGCGATGTGGTCCCCCTGGTCGGGGAGAACCGGATCCTGGTACGCCACGGTCTGGGCGAGATCGGAAGGAGCAGACACCGGGGCGTCCGGGCTTTGGTGAATGCGGCAGGGATTCAGGGGCCCGACGTTTCTCCCGGTCAGGTGGGGTTTACCCTGGCGCCGCGGATCAATGCAGCGGGGCGTCTGGGGGATGCAACCCTCGCCCTTCGGATGCTGATCTCCGATAACCCCGAAGAGGTCGAAAAGATTGCCGGGATGCTCAATACAGAGAACCTTCGACGTCAACAGATCGAAAAGGAGATTTTAGCCGATGCCCTGGAAACGATTGAAAGGGAAGGGAGTGATGGTAAGGTCTTCGTCCTGGCCTCTGAAAGTTGGCATCCGGGGGTGATCGGGATTGTTGCGTCACGGATTGTGGAACGGTTCTATCGGCCGACAATTCTCATTACCCGAAAAAATGGCGTGGGTACAGGTTCGGGACGCAGTATCCCCGGTTTCTCGCTCTACGAGGCTCTGGAAGCAGGCCGGGAGCATTTGCAGGGTTTCGGTGGGCACATGATGGCAGCGGGACTGACCGTGGCCTGGGAGCAGATCCCCGCCTTCCGGGAAGCGATCAACATGTATGCCGAGGAGGCCCTTTCTGCGGAGACCCTGGTGCCCACGGTCTCCATTGACGGCTCCTTGGAACCGGACCAGGTGACACCGGAACTGATCGAAGAACTGGAAAAACTCAAGCCCTATGGCATGGGGAATCCGGAACCGGTTTTTCGCCTCCCCGCGGTGACACCGCAAGCGGTCCGTATCGTCGGAGAGACGCACCTCCGTTTTCAGATCCCCTGCGGCAAGGGCCGGATGAATGTCATCGGATTCAACCTGGGGGACTACGCTTCCCAGGTCACAGAGGCATCTTCCCTGGATCTCCTCTGCCATCTCCGCTTCAATGACTATCGTGGGACACGTTCGATTCAGGCTGTCCTCATGGATCTCATGCCTGCTTCAAAGTAAAAGGTTATTTTTCTCATTCCCATCCCTTTCGTATGAAAAAAAGTGAAAAAAACTTAAGTTTTGATCCTCTCGTCCGATAAGAATACCAAGTCCTTCATTTCCAGGGACTCCAATATCCGTGAGAAGAGCTTAAATATCCTTTACCGCCGGGGGACAGAGAGGTGTTTATGAAGTTTTTCAATAATTTAAAGGTGCGTTGGAAGATTGCCTCCGGATTCGGAGTGATCCTTGTACTTACACTGGGCGTCGGTCTCTTTGCCGTCTTGCATCTCAATGGAGTGGCATCTAAGACTCGGCAGGTTGATCAATTATTGAATCAGTACAGTAACCGGACCCGGACGCAGCACCATGCGGTAACCTGGGGTTATCCTGTATTCCGGGAATCGGGATCCTTGATCCGATACCTCCAGTCTGATGATTATGAGGAACAGCAACGTCTTTATGAAGAATTCCAGAAAAATGGATCCGCCTTCACGGAAATTGCAGGGCTGATCCGGGAGACGGCTGTTACACCGGAAGAGGTGACAAGAGTCGAGGCGATAGAAAGAATGCAGAAAAGCGTACTCCAAGATGCCGTCAAGTTAATTGCAATCCGGGATGGTGAGGGAGAGTATGGTGAGGAGACTCGCATGGCTCTTGCTTCATTCCAGAAAAGTATCGACCGATTTATTCAGTCCATTGAAGAACTGGATGAATTTGAAGAAGCGGCTATGAAAGAACTCGAAAGGGAGTCTTTGCAGATCTCCCGAAATGTGCAGGAGGGCGTAGGAAAGACGACCCTGGTGATGATGGTCGTCTCTTTCATGGTGATTCTCTTTGGAACGATCTTTGCCTTTTTCCTCTCCCGGATCATCGTCAAACCGATTTTGAAGACTGTGGATGTGGCCAAAAAGGTTGCTGCAGGTGATCTCACGGAAAGCCATATCGAAGTAGCATCTCACGATGAGATTGGTGAGATGCTCCATGCCATCAACGATATGACGGCAAATCTGCGCAACATCTTCCGGAATATGAAAGATACTTCCTTTGCCCTGGCCTCGGCCTCGGAGGAGATGTCAGCCTCCTCTGTCGAGATTGCCCGGGGAGCGGAGGTGCAGAGCAATATGGCCTCGCAGGTCTCTTCGGCCTCCCAGAAGATGAGTGCATCCGTAGTCGGGGTCGCCCAAAATGCCGAAGGGGTGTCGGAAGCGGCACGGGAGGCGGAACAGCTGGCCACGCAGGGGAAACACAGTGTGTCCAGAACAGTGGACAGCATGAACGGGATCGCTGCCACTACGAAGGAGTCGAGCCGGGCCATTGAAAACCTGGGAGAAAGTTCCCGTGCCATCGAAGAAATTATCAAAGTGATCGAAGATATTGCGGATCAGACGAACCTGCTGGCCTTGAATGCCGCCATCGAGGCGGCCCGGGCCGGGGAACAGGGAAGAGGCTTTGCCGTGGTCGCCGATGAGGTACGGAAACTCGCTGAGAAGACTACCAGCGCCACCAAAGAGATCGGCGGCATGGTGCAGTCCATTCAAGGGGAGGCCCGGAAGTCTCTGGGCAGTATGGAAAAGGAAGTGAAGGCTGTTGAAGAGGGGGTTGCCCTGACCCGGGAAGCCGGATCGGCCCTGGAAAAGATTGTCGCCCAGGTGACGGAAGTGACTGCTAAGGTGCAGGAGATCGCCCAGGTAGCCGATGAGCAGACTACCGTCGCAGAAAAAATCAACCACGACATTGTGACGGTATCCGAAATCTCCAGTGATTCTGCTATCGGTTCCAGAGAGATTGCCCAGGCCGGTGAGGAGATCGCCAAACTCGGTTCCAACCTTCAGAACATTGTTGAAAATTTCAAAGTCGATGCTGAAGAGGGTCCTTCCCCGGAAACCGGGGAGATGGAGATCTCTACAGATTTCGAAAACTTTGCGGCGGCAGGTTAATCAGCTCTCCTCTTATCCCAGCGGTGAATCGTGATGGACAGAAAGCGTAACCGATCTACCTGAGATATTTTCAACTATGCTTGTATCCCCCTCTAACCCTTCCAGGTAAAAAAAATCAGTAGATGCTCAAAAAATCCTAAAGTCTTTTCCCCGTGATCCGATAAGAAGTGAGACGCATGGATCGTCGAAGGAGATCCGGGCGTTCGTAATAACACGTAATTCTCCTATCAATACATCATATTTTACAGGAGTTAATCATGCGTCGATTCGTGCGTGTGTTTTCAGGGGTCGTCTACTTTTATACCTTTCTGGTGGGAATCTTCCTGGGATCTGTCCTGTTCGTTCCACTTGCTTTCTCTGCTGGACCGGCGAACAACCAGGAAGGCGGGATCTCTCTTTCCATCCGTGATGGTCGGATGGATATGGCACTTACAGGCGAGTCGATGCTGCACGTCCTGGAAGAGGTCGCCCGACAGACAGGGATCTCGGTTTTTGTCGAGAAGACGCTCCTTGATACAACACGGACGGTTCATTTCCGGAATCTTACTGTAGAAGAAGGGCTGAAAAGGATCGTGGGTCGGGAGAGTTATGCCATGGTCTTTTCCGCCGAGAGGGACTCCTACGGCAATTATCCTGTCAAGGCGATCCGGGTCTACCCGAAGGGGAAGGCCGATGCGGGGCGTTATATGCAGCTCCGTCCAAGTGGATCCGGTCAAAGAAGTGGCGAGATTGTGGAGTACAGCCGTGAAGAGGTCGATGCGATCCTGGCACGGAATGATGAAATTTTCAGGTCCGCTGTGGCACGAAGAATTGAGGCGCGAAAGAATCACAAGGTTCGGGGAGACACCCCCGGACGGCGAACACCGCTGCAGGAGACGATCTACCGGGCGAAACAGGCCCGCAGGTTGAAAGAATTGAAGGCGGATACCCTGGCTCGGAGAAGTGTGGTTGAGGCACAGGAATTCGCTCGTATTCACCGGAAGATTTCGGCCAGGGAGAGAAGCGAATACGAGCATCACAGGGAGGAGATTTTGAGGGAAAGAAGAATGAGAGAGGGACAACGGTAATTTCACTATTATCCAGGGAGGATTTATCATGTGGTGGAAAAGAATGAGTCAAGTTTTGTTCCATGAAGTCTTCAGTCTGTTTCTCATGCTGGTTTTCGCCGGGTCGGCGAGTGCCGTGATTTCCAGTGTCAGTATCGATACCGGAACAGCGGGAAGCCTCACGACGGTGACGATCACACCCGATGAGGACGGCAATGCCGATCGGGCTTTTATCCATTTTTCGTCAGACGTGGATGCCTCTTTCCGGGTGATTGTCGATACGGACGGCGATTCGCTTTTTGAACCGCCCGATTGGGCGGACCCCAATTCCTGGCAGACTTCTGATGCTACCATGGACGGTTTTGCCGCAGCCGGGGATACGATGGAATTCATGTTTGAGGGACGGGACAATCAATGGAATGTCCTTCCCAACGGGACTTATGATATCAAGATCATTACTGATGTAGATGGCGACTGGAGTAATACCGGTGACGAGGTTTCTGATACCACCCTGACGGTAACCATCGACTCCCTTGCGATCTCAGGCACCGTGTACGAGTCGGACGGGACCACCCCTATTTCCGGCGCGGAAGTACATGCCGGATCACAGTATGGATGGGGCCAGACCTTTACCGCCTCCAACGGGACCTATACGGTCGCCGGATTGAAGGCCGGGAGTTATCATGTCGATGTCATGAAGAGCGGTTTCGTGAGCGGCAACTACCCGAATGATGTTTCCGTCTCTGCGGGAAACAATGCAACGGGGATTGATTTTTCCCTTTCCCCGTCGGTACAGATCAGTGGTTCCGTAACCATCCCTTCATCTTTTACTGCTTATGCCAACCAGTGGGGCGGTCAGGAAGACCAGATCTGGATCAATATCAATGCCTGGTCCGAAGACGGTTCGGAATGGACTTGGGGAAATGCGCATATTCATGCAACGGACAGTTGGGTCTGCCAGCAGGCCGGAAGTGACGATGATGGTGACGGTGTGACCGATACCAATGAATGTTCTACAACGGCGACTTATGCTGTAGACATTACGCCTCCGGCTTCCGGTCAATCCAAGACCTATCATATGAGGGCCGAGGCCGACAACTATTCGAGTAGTGAAGTGACGGTCACCGTCGATTCCACCGGCGGAACCAAAAATCTTACTCTCTCCAAAGCAAGCAGGATCTATGGAACGGTTACCCTGCCAACCGCCAATGCAACGGGTGGACAGATGTGGCTTGATGTTAATGCCCGGACCTCCGATGGGACCATGTCCTGGGGCGGCGGTTCCGTTGACAACGGCGCCACCCTGGGAAATTTCGACATCCGTTCGGCCCTTCCCGGCACCTATACGGTGGAAGTCCGTGTTCAGGGTTACAAAACGACGACAGTGAATAGTGTGACGGTCACGAGCGGTGCTGATGTGGATCTCGGGAACCTGGCCGTGAGCCAGGGGGGGAGCGTCACTGGAACGGTGACCATCTCCGGCGATACCTCAGCCTATTCGACTTATGGCGGAGATGATTACAGTCAGCCGATCAACCTCTGG
>CAYQVN010000119.1:0-2560 GCA_964420895.1 uncultured Nitrospirota bacterium
AGCCCAGTTGGCGAGAAAAAAAGGATAGAAACCTGACCTCGGCTCTCGCAACGTTCGCCAACTCCACAAAGAAAAGTAAGATGTTTCTTATTCGCCTTTCTCGATCAGTCCTTCGTTGGTCAGCCGGTAGGCGTGGTTCCCCGAAAGACTGGCAATTTCTACGGGAGAGAAATGTGCGGGATGATAATAGCAGATCTGAATGATCGGTTTTTTGTATTGCCGAAGATAGTGGTCCATCTTCTTTTCAAAATAGAAGATCTCTTCCTTGCCGTTTTCGTCCGGGATCAGCCTTGACATATCCCGGACAACGATCAAACCTTTCCAGGCCGATTGCATGATCTGATCATAAAAGCCCCGGACACAGTTGAAGAGGTGGGCCCCGTCGCATCGCCCCCGGTGGAGCAGGGCAGTCTTGGCAGAGCTGAATATCAACTGTTCCTTCTCCATCAATGCATAGGTCGGAAGATGCTCTCCGGAAAGTATTTCCTTGGTCCGGTCGATGTCTTCCGGCGATCCGAAAAAGGCGCAGGCAAAGTTTTTGGCCAGATAACTTTTCCAGAGAGGGACGAATTTCCGGATTAGAACAGCAGTTTCGCCGTTGACTTCAATGACGTGCTGTACCAGGGCCGTGTGACGGTCGAGGGGCAGGGTAAAGACGAAGGTCGCCCCCTCCCCCTTTCTGCTCTCCACCCAGATGTTTCCTCCGTAATGTTCTACGATGTTCTTGACTACGGAGAGTCCCAGACCGCTCCCCTGATTTCTGCGGATTTCCTTGTCCATGACCCTTCCAAACTTTTTAAAGAGCATGTTCTGAAACTTTTCATCGATTCCCGGTCCGGAGTCACGGACGGAAAAGCGGAAGAGCCGATCTTCGCGGGTCGCTTCGGCGCGGACAACAATGGTGCCCCCCGGGGGGGTAAATTTGATGGCATTGTCCATGAGATTGGAGACGACCTGCTTGAGACGTCCCGTATCCGCGGTGATGCCGGGGAGATCCGCCGGGATTTCCGTCGTAAGACGAATCTCTTTGCCGCCCAGCCGGGAATCAAAGGTCTGGAGCATACCGAGGATGAGCGTATTTAAATCGACTTCTTCTTTCTGAAAATCGACAAAACCCGATTCGAGCTTGGAAAGGTCGAGGTAATCGTTGATCAACTGAGTCATGCGAAAACTTTCCCGGGTGATAATGTCGAGGAATTCCCGGCGGGTTTCCATCGGTTCATCAGGATACTTCTGGAGCAGGTCGGCATAGCTGACAATGGAGGTCAGCGGTGTGCGAAGGTCATGGACGGCAATATCGATGAATTCGGATTTCTCCTGGTTCAGTTCCTTGAGTCGTTCGTTGGCCAGCCGGAGTTCCGCATTGGTGTCGCGCAATTCCTGCATCCGCCGTTCTACCTCCTCCTCCATCCGGCGGTTGAAATCCTCCAACTGTTCCAGATACTTTTTTCGCTCCTCTTCAAGGTTTTCCCTGTCTGTGACATCCTGTCGGATTTGGATCATGGAACAGGTCCCGTCGGGATTCCGGAGCGGGACGGAGGTCATTCTGTAGAAACGCCCGTCTTCGTTGTGCTTGGTGATTTCAAAACGTTTCTTCTTCTTCGCCAGGATCTCCGCCAGGGAGCAGGCTTCTCCACTACAGGGTTCGTCAAAACCGCGGAAGGCCTTAAAACACTTCTGTCCGACTATCTCTCCGAATCTCCGTCGGATCGGATCGTTCATGAATTCTACCTCGTAATCTTTGTTGATGACGGAAACACCCTCCCCCATGTTGATGAGGATTGATTCCATTCGCTCCTTCTGTTCCATGAGAGCTTCCGTAAGGGTCGTGACTTCCGTGACATCGTTGATTGTTTCAATCACTTGCTCCACCTGTCCGTTGGGACCGAAGAGAGGGATCGCTGTGACGTCGGCGATAATCCGATTCCCGTTGTTCCCGACCAGGTGATGATGGTAACGGGAAGGCCGGCCGCTTTTCACCACTTCATCGATCGGGCAGTGTGCGCAGGGGTGATCACTTCCGTGAAAGACCTTGTGACAGTTCTTCCCCTTCAGTTCCGTTTCGGAACGATGAAGCATTATTTGCAGGGAATGGTTGGCTGAGTCAATCCGGTGGTCGGGCGTGATGACGCAGATGCCGATACTGATGTTGTGCAGGATGGTCTCCAGGTAAGTATGTGCCTGCGTCAACTCCACGTTGTTCTTTTCCAGTTGTTTTTTGGATGCCTCCAGTTCCAGTGTCTTTGTTTCCAGTTCCTGGTTGGAGAGGTTAATCTCTTCGTTCGTTGATTCGAGTTCCTCATTGGAGATCTGCAGCTCTTCGTTTGCGGACTCCAGTTCTTCATTGCTGAGCTGATTCTTTTCGTTGAGGTCCGACAATTCCCGGTTGGTCTCGCGCAAAGCGAGATTTTTCTCAGCCACGTCCGCATCCCGCCGGTTAATTGTGTCGAGCATGTAGTTGAAGGTCCTGTGGAGTGACCCGAACTCATCTTTTTGATCCTCCGCCAGGCGGAGCGAAAAATCTCCCTCGCCGATCCTTTTAACCGATGTCATAAGATTG
>CAYQVN010000119.1:2660-6785 GCA_964420895.1 uncultured Nitrospirota bacterium
ACGGTCAGTTCCAGGTAAATCTTGGTCCGGATTTTCATGGTTTTTCCTTCAGCTCTTTTTCTGATAGATTCTGTTTTTCCGGGAAAGTGTCAGCAGTTTCTGTCGGCGGAAAGGGGCTGGGGGCGATTCCGCTTTCCCCAGGACCAGGACCCCGCCGGGGTTCAAGTTCTCGTAAAATTTTCGGTAGATCTGTTTCTGGGCTTCACTGTTTAAAAAAATAAGGACATTCCGGCAGAAGATCAGGTCGAGATGATTGATGGAAGCGCCCTGCAACAGGTCATGACGGCCGAAGATGATCCGTTTGCGAACTTGCGGTATGATTCGGGCGACTTTCCCGAGGGTAAAATATTTTTTCCGAACCTCCGGTGGAAGACAGGCCAAGGTCTCCGGCAGGTATTCCCCTTTCCGGGCCTGCTCGATGACGATCTCATCAACATCTGTAGCGAAGATCCGGATCGGGTGCGTCGACAGGTCCGGCCGGATGCTTTCCAGCAGGGAGAGGGCCACCGAGTAGGCCTCCTCGCCTGTGGAACATCCAACAATCCATACACGGAATTCCCGGGTTTGGCTGGACCAGTGCCGATCCCAAAGAGCGCGGAAGACCTTCTGTTGCAGGAAATCAAAGACTGCCGGATCCCGGAAAAACCGGGTGACATGAATGGTTAAATCGTTAATCAGGTTTTTGGGGGTCCGATCGCCGTTCTCAATCAGTTCACAGTATTCCCGGCAATTTTGTAACCGGTGTTTCGTCAGTTGCCGCCGGATCTGCCTCTGCAGATATCCTGATTTATAGAGGTGAAAGTCGACGGATGTTTTCGAGGAGAGGCGCCGGAGCAGGTCAGTCAGGGAATCTTTGGTTGGAACAGGTCTGGGTGTCGCCGTAGGCAACGGGGTCGTTCCGGACATGCTTCTTCCCCCTCATCATCGTTATTCTGAGAGGTTAAATAGCAGAAACAATGAGAATTTACAAGAAAATTAATGACAAAGTGTTGTGCGTAAAGGATTGACAGTTCATAGGAGTTCAACTATTTTAGAAAAGAATGTCATGGGGGAAGAGATGGCCGGTGATGTCCGAAAAAATATCGAATCGCTCAGCCGGAAGCTGCAGTTGACCGGGGAATGCCAGCGCCTTTCCGATATCGGGATCCCTGCAGAAGATATCCTCCTGACCTTGCAGCGTCTCTACAAATGGCAAATGACCTCGATAAAACGGAGATGGAACTGCTACCGGGAGGTGATCAACACTATGCGGGGCAGTTCGGTCTTCCAGACCAATTTCCTTTCCGTTGACCACGCACTGCGGAAAAAAATGCTTTCGACCCTTCATGCCCTCTACCTCATGCCCGATCTGAACTACCGGGATCGCCTGATTCTTCTGACCAAATACATCCTGGCCCAGATCAATCCCCTGGGCAATCCTGAAATGCGTAAACTTGCAATCGACATGGTCCGGGAGTATGTGCTCCATGAAAACCGGGAGATCCGGAATGCCACTTTTCGGGGGATCACCTTTGAGGTCGCCCGCCTGCGGCTGAAGGGGGGGGAATGGTATGTCCAGCCGCTGGTCGATATGCTGGTGGAGACCTTGCGGGAAGATCCTGAAACGCGTGAATATATCCGCAGGGAATCGATGGAGGTCTATTACACTCAGGAGCAGCGAGATGTCGTTGATGATATTCTGGTCGCCGTGACCCTGAGTCTCTATTCCGATGCAAAGGAGCGGAGGCATTGAAACTAACCATCCTCGGTTCCGGCACGGGGTTTCCCTCCTCTCTCCGCGGGGGCCCCGGTTATCTCGTGCAATCGGGTCAACAATCCATCGTGATGGATCTCGGTATGGGGACCCTCTCCAAACTCCACGGACTGGGAGTGCCGCTGGATCGTTTCGGGCCGATCCTGATCACCCATCTCCATCCGGATCATATCGCAGAACTGGTGTCCCTCCTCTTTGCACTGAAGAATATCGTCATCTCCCGCAAGATCCCGCTACAGTTGATCGGTGGTCCCGGTCTGAAGGGCCTCGTCAGCCGTCTGCAGGAGGCCCATGGACGGTGGATCCGACCGGAAGGGTTTGAACTCCATGTCCGGGAACTGGCCGGGGGGGAGATGCCCTTGGGGGATCTGACCCTCCGTGCGGTTCCCGTCGTCCATACGGAGGGAAGTCTCGGATTCCGCCTGACCGCCCCAACGGGTGAATCCCTTGCTTACTCGGGGGACTCCGATAGCAGCCCTGCCCTGGTCGAACTGGTACGTGATGTCGATCTTGCCGTCATGGAATGTTCTTTTCCGGATGAACAAAAAAGAGAAGGGCACCTGACCCCCTCCGAGGTTGGAAGGATCGCAGCCGAAGGAGGAGCAAAAAGGGTGGTCTTAAGCCATCTCTACCCGGAATGCGAAGGGGTTGACCTCGTGGGCCGGTGCGGCCGTTACTATGCAGGCGAGGTGATCACCGCCCATGACCTGATGTCCCTAACAGTTTGATTTGATTTCATAAAATCTTTCGCTTATAATAAGAATATGAGTTGTGATGTCTTGATCTATACCACACAGGTCTGTCCGTATTGTGTAAGGGCCAAGGCCTTGCTCGATCGAAAAGGGGTGGCCTACCGGGAGGTTGATATCTCCAACGATCGGGAGTTAGAACAGGAGATGATCCGCCTTACAAAGAAGATGACCGTCCCCCAAATCCTGATAGACGGCAAACCGATCGGTGGTTGTGACGAGCTTTATGCCCTGGAAGGGAAGAATGAACTGGACAGCCTCCTCAATGGAGGGGACGAATCTTGATTTCACCATCTCCCGGAGCCGTGAAGGAGAGCGCATGAAAGGTCCTTGGGGATTTTTCTTGCTCATGTTGATCGCTTCCGTCATGAGCGTCTCGGCCTGCACACCCCTGCAGACAGCACGGATCCGTCAGGATGTTACCCTCGATACGCACTTGGCGGAAACCGTCGATTTTGAACATCGCAAGACCCTCATCATCCTCACCCTTGCCCGGGAAGAAAAGACCCTCTCCAAGACAACCCTGGCCGCCAATGAAGCGACGGCCGATATCCTTTCCGTGGAACTCCTCAACCGGGGACTGAAGATCGTCGATCGTGCCGATATCAATGACTTCATGAAGGAAAACGATCTGAGACTTCGTTCGGCCGATCTGACCAAGATCATCGAGATGGGCCGGGACCTTGATGCCGATTATCTGATCTTGACGAATCTTTTTGAGAATCTTCAGGCCTCCCATGAGATTACCTTTCTGCCCGGTCAGGTCCTGACCTCCATTGATACCTCGGCCAACATCGGACTCAGCGCCCGGATGGTTGATCTTAAAAAGGGGGAAGTGATCTGGGTCGGGATCGCAACGACGCAGGATCAGAATTTTCAGATTGCCATTCAGCGGATCGCCGAGAAGTTGATTGTTTCCCTCCGTTCACTGACCAAAGATGGGGATTCCTGATGACACAGAATGGGACGCAACGCATTTGCGGAATATTCCTTGTGCTTCTTTTTGCCTTTTCCGGATGTGGGACATTGCGGACGGCCCGGATTCGTAAGGATGTGACCATCAACACCTTTCGGGAACCCGATTTCCACATTCAAGCTCACTCCGTCATTGCAGTGATCCCTCCCCTGAAAAAAGACGAGGAGCTGAGCGGGATCTCTATTTCGACCCATGAAGCGGCGCAGGATATGTTGTCGCTGAAACTCTGGCAGGGTGGATACCATGTGATCGATAAGATCTTTGTCAAGGAACTCCTCGAACAGGAACTGATCGATTTTGAGGATTTTTCCGTGGACCAGGCCGTGAACGTGGGGGAGAGGCTTGGGACAAACTATGTGATGCTCGTTTCCATGAACGATTTTGAAGAGGATGTGCGATCCGTCGATTTCGGACCCTTCAATGTGATCAATACCGTCGACACCTCGGTCCTGGTCGGGCTAAACTGCCGCCTCATCGATGTGGCGGCGAAAAAGGTCGTCTGGACAGGAGTGGCAACGACGCAGGACAAAAACCTCCAACTCAGTCTGCGGCGCATTTCCGAACATCTTATTGCTACCCTTCATAACGGAGGGAAGGGGCCGAAGGAGCGGGAAGTCCCCGGCATCGGCATGCACTATTGACACTAC
>CAYQVN010000120.1:0-2160 GCA_964420895.1 uncultured Nitrospirota bacterium
TTTTTTCAAAGGCCATGCGGTTTTTATGTGCGCTTCCGGCGATGACCACGTGATTGCCGTTGATTCGTGCCCAGATCCGTTGATGGGAATGGAAAAATGAAATCATGAGCCCGATCACCAGAAGGCTGCAGCCGATCCAAACCACCTCGACCCCGGGGTCATAGGCGACCTGCAGTCCGGTGTATTGCGAGCCCCAGTAATCGAGAAACTCAAATTGATATCCGGCCGTATCGATGCTGTACTCGGGATATTTCGGCAGGAACCATCCGTTAAAGAGGAGGTTGTCGCCTTTTTTCCCCATGATGTAGATGGCCGGATTGATCATCTCTTCGGAGCGTTGTTGGACCTGACCGTTGGTGATGGTGAAATCCGGGATGAAACTCATGACCTGAATATCGGTGTCTGTCCCGTCCACATGAAAGGTCCCCCGTACCGGTGTTCGATAGGTCGTGAATTCACCTCCCGGTGCCTGCACCTTGAAAACGACCATGCCGGGTCGCCCACTCTTGCCGTAGTTGGACTGGTAGAAAAAGGTCTTGCCGACGACCAGGGGATCGTTCACTTCGATGGTTTTTCGCGCCGTCTCTTTACCGTTTTCGATAACGACCAGGTCGCTTGTATAGTCCTTGGGGCGGCCGCTGTCATAATAGCTGACGGTGAAATCATCACAGCGGATCGAGAAGGGCAGGGTGGTAAATTTCCGGGAGGAGTCCCCATGGGGATCCTCCTCGGTATTTGCAGAGAGAGACTGAAAGGTATTCATGAAGGTGTCGATCATCTTCGGTTGGCGGACAAACATCCGGCTGGTGGTTTCGCCTTCCCCGATGGCCATATAGCCTTTAAATCCGAAAAGATTTCCGGCCATGGCGCCGATAAAGATGATCAAGATGCTGGTATGGGTGATGTAGACACCGAAGCGGCTGATGAGCCACTGGTTGACGAAGAGATGGACGACACCATCCTTTTCCGTGCGTACGAGCTTTCCCCTGAAGTTCAGGAGGACCACATAACCGAGGGGCAGGACGATAAAAGAAACAAACTCCAGAAAGTTGAAATTGTACTCCAGGGTAAAAAAGATCGCCAGGATCACGGCAGTGATATCGAGGAGGATGATCCAGTAGGGGAGGCGGGCAAGATTCCTGAAGGCTGTTTCGACCTTGTCCACGCCGCCGGGAAGTTCAAAGTTGTCCCGGATTGGATATTTTTTTTCATCGCCTTCTTCCAGGACCGGTTTGATCCGTTTGGCAAAACGCCAGACCTTGGGGAGGCGTTCCAGTGTGCAGACTATCAGGTTCAGGAGCAGCAGCAGCAGCAGGGTAAAGAACCAGAAGGTGTGGTACATGTCGAAGAGGCCCAGGGTGTGAAAAAGACGGATCGTACTTTCACTGTAGGCTTGGGCATACTTCGCCGGGTCGGCTCCCTGTTCGATAATCGTTCCAATGATGGAGACAATGCCTAAGATAATGAAGAGGAATACCGTCAGCCGGACTGAATTGAAAGCGTAGTAGATACTGTGAAAAACCCCCTTTTGAGGTGCGGGGGAATTCCCCCGCATGGGGGAGGGGGGAGTGGTTTCCGCTGTCAAGGAGATCTCCTTTGTAGAAAAATTGTTAAAAATATTCGGAAATCATTATATAGTTCAGGGGAAGCCTTGTCAAACCTTTTTGTGTTTAGAAGAAGTTGATTTTACTGCGAAAAAGGAAGTATTTGCCCGGAAGATTCCCCCGGTTAGAAAGGGTCTGAAAACTCTTAAGTTCTGTACCGGCAGGTCCTTTTGCAGGGTGAAAGGTGTTGTGATATGCTCTCCACCGTAAAGGAGGTAGTGAAATGAAAGAGACGGTTGCGATCCAGACCCGTTCCCGTATCGAGATGATCGATATCACGGCGAAGGTACAGAAGGTGATTGATCAATGCGGTGTTCGAGACGGGATCTGCGTGGTCTTTGTCCCCCATACGACGGCGGCTGTGACCATTAATGAAAACGCCGATCCCGATGTGCGTAACGATATCGTGGCGCACCTCAGCGAAATGATTCCCCGGCAGCGTTCTTTCCGTCATGTGGAGGGAAATTCCGATTCCCACATTAAAGTCAGTCTTACCGGTTCTTCTGAAACCATTATGGTCGAAGCGGGGAGACTCGATTTAGGGACCTGGCAATCG
>CAYQVN010000120.1:2260-6773 GCA_964420895.1 uncultured Nitrospirota bacterium
AAAAAACCCCGGGTTTCCCCGGGGTTTTGATTAACCTTCTTCGACAGCGTCGGTCGGACAGACCTCGGCACAGTTGCCGCAATCGGAGCATTTTTCCGGATCGATGACATAGATATCGCCTTCTGCGATTGCCTCTTCCGGGCATTCCGGCTGGCAGGATCCGCATGCAACGCATTCTTCAGTAATTTTATGAGCCATTTTGTTCCCTCCTTTCACTCAGGATTGTTTCCTCGGAACATCACATTCCGCATCTTGATTATGATTACATTAAAGTATTGCGGGAACCCTTTAGATGGATTCCACGCTTTTGACTTCGGGCACTTCTTTTTTCAGGACCGCCTCGATCCCGTTTTTCAATGTCATCTGGGACATGGGGCAGCCCCCGCAGGCACCGGTAAGGCGCACCTTGACCACGCCGTCTTCCACTTCCACCAGTTCAACATTGCCACCATCCCGTTGAAGGGAAGGGCGGATTTTATCGAGGGCTTTTTCTATGAGTTCACGCATCGAATTCCTCCCTGTTAAATTTGTAGGCCCCTTGCTTAAATCATACTAAGACTATTATATTTATTTCTATATGATTGTCAAGTTGAAAATCAAGGGAAACATCCCAACTGGCAATGGTTGATCTTGATCCGAAGTTGGTTGCAGGCTTCACCGACCTTGTGAATGGGAATCTTCAGATCGCGGGCGATTTGGAATGCCTTGGCACAGGGGAGACGACCATCTTCCAAAGCCTTTTGGATCGTCTGGTGGAGCAGTTTTTCTTCTTCGGACGTTTTCATGACGAAATCTTTACCTTGGATGCAAAAACGAATTCGGGATTTATAGCAGACCGTCCGGGGGATTGCAAGATTTTTCTGGAACACAAAAATGAAACGAAAAAGCCGGCAAAAATATCTTTCACGATTCCATTTCGCTTGACAAAACAGAATGAGAAGATAGTATCAGTAAACAAATCAGACTTGTTTCCCGGTTTTTATTATCACAATGGCATTTCAGGAGAGGAGGTGAAGGGGATGAAGCGATGGGCAGGATTATCCGTTTTTCTGGTGGCTGCTCTCTTTGTGGGCGGATGTGCAGTGTATACCCCCAAGGATATTCACGCGGTAGAGGAACTGATTCAACAGGCACAGACCGTCGGGGCACAGAAGAAAGCCGCCTATGAGTATTACAGCGCGGTGGAACATCTCAACGTTGCGAGAGAAGAATTGTCCGAGGCGGACGACGAGCATGCAAAGGTTTTTGGTGACAAGGCACGAGCGATGGCGGAAAAGGCTCTGCAGAAATCTAAATAAGAAGGGGGATTGCAATGAGAGTTGAGAAACGATTGTGCTTGCTTGTGCTCGGTCTTTCTCTGTTTTTCTTTGGCTGCACCTCGATGGCGACGAAGCAGGCCATTCAGGGGGATTACGACAATGCTCTGAGGTTGTTCAACAAACTTCCGGGCAATGCAAAACAATGTGCCCCGCAGGAGTATGCCAAGACCGAAGCAAAGCTGGCCCATATAGATCATGAAATCAGTGAGCAACACTGGAGGAGTGCGAAAAAGTATATTCCTGCCGCGGATGAATTGGTTCGCGATACCAAAAGGTTGGTGAAACGGAAATGCCCACCCAAACCGGTAGCGCCCCCTCCTCCACCGCCGACGGAGGAGAAGCCGACCTTTATCCTGGAGGGGATTACCTTCGATTTCGACAAGGCCACGATCCGGTCGACCTCGGAGCCCACCCTGCAGGAAGCCGGCAAGGTGATGGAGCGATTCACATCCGTCAAGGTCCGCATTGAAGGCCATACGGACAGCATCGGTTCAGAGGACTATAACCAGGGGCTTTCGGAAAGAAGGGCCCAGTCGGTGAAGGCCTACCTGGAGCAGAATTTCAAGATCGACCCGGGGCGTATCGAGGCCGTGGGTGTCGGGGAGAGCAAGCCAATTGCAGATAATAAAAGCGATGAGGGGCGTGCACAGAACCGACGGATCCAATTTGTGATTACCGCACAATAAACTGATACGGCCGGAGGGGGAATCCCCTCCGGCCGTATTAATCGCATGAAAACCGCCCGCAGTATCAGGTCGAATTCGATACTCTTCAGATAAAGATGTTTATTGTCCCAGGGCCAGTTGGACGTTCTGGATCATGTGATCCAGCTTTTCTCCACCCTCCACGGAATGCATCCCCTTGTTCCGCGCAAAGGGAATCTTCCCCTTTTTCCCGTCCGTCATATAGTAGAGGTCTTCTGGTCCCGTCTTGAGAAAGACCAGTGCGTATTCCCCTGGTTGAAAGGATGCGCAGTTCGGCGCCTTCTGCTTCATCCCGCTGATGACCCCTCCATAGGTCTCAATGGTAACATGGTCGCCAGCACCGTAATTCCCTTTGACACTGATTTCAACCTGGAACTTTGTATGGCTTAAGATGTTCAGGCTCGACTTTGCCCACTGGCACTCCACCTTGACAACCTTGCCGAAGAGGATGACATCCGCATTGTTGGAGAGTTTTTCCAGATCCGCCGCGAATGTTGTGCCTGCAAGCATCAGTAGCAGAGAGGTGAAGACGATAAGGCCTGACGGGATGGAATATTTTTTTCTCGCCATGATTATTTCTCCCAATCCTTTGCAATATTCCCCAAAACAGATCATTTCCGATCATCTATGATGCATTTGCCTTCTATTAATCATTATACGTTGAATATCTCATTCCGTCAAAGTAAAGCGTCATGGACATTGACAGTGGAGGGCGGATTTGTTAAGGTACCACAGAATTCATCTCTGATTTCCTCAACCCCTTGTTTTCATAAGCGAATCATATCCATTCCATGACACGTTCCCTCTACGAGAAGATCGCCTCTTTGGATGCGTACCTGGCCTTGCTTTCGGGGATCTTGTTGACCCTCTCCTTTCCGCGGTTCGAGTTCTCAGGTCTGGCATTCGTCGCTTTGATCCCCCTCTTTTATGGTGCAAAACGTCCCGGCCGGAAAAACCCTGCTTTTTTCACCGGCTTTATCGCCGGTTTGGTCTTCTACCTCGGGACCATCTATTGGCTGACGGTGACGATGGAGCGATACGGCGATCTACCGCGTTGGCTTAGCCTGATTGCTCTGTTGCTCCTCTCGATTTATCTTGCACTCTTCACAGGGATTTTTGCCTGGGGGATCGAGCGGATGGAGCGGTACCGAATCCCTTTGCTGCTGGGGGCACCCCCCCTCTGGGTGGCCCTGGAGTATGGGCGGGGGCATCTCCTCACGGGGTTTCCCTGGGCACTTTTAGGGTACAGTCAGTATAAGAACCTGCTCCTGATCCAGGTGGCCGATATTACCGGTGTCTACGGTGTCAGTTTTCTTGTACTCTTCATTAACGTTGCCTTTTACGAGGCGCTGCGCTCCCTCAGGGGGAGGGAGCAACTCCGGCGTCTCCTCATTACTCTGGGGGGAGTGATTCTACTCCTCCTTTCGGTTGCGGCTTACGGGGCGATCCGGCTCCAGATCTGCCGGAACGCAGTGCCGGCTGAGACGATCCGAGTCGGTGTAATCCAGGGCAATATTGAGCAGAAGAGAAAATGGGATCCCACCTTCCGGGAGAAGATCCTGTCGATTCATACCCGTCTCTCCCGTCGGGCGGTTGCGGAGAAGCCGGACCTGATCATCTGGCCCGAGGCGGCGGTCCCCTTCTTCTTCACCGCCGACGGGGCGAGTCAATCAAGGTTGCTGGCCTTGATTGACGATCTGGGAGTTGATCTACTCTTCGGCAGCCCGGATTTGCGTATTCAGGATGGCAGGGAGGCCTTTTTCAACAGCGCCTTTCTCGTTTCTCCCGGCGCAAGACTCCGGGGGAAATACGACAAGATGCATCTTGTCCCCTTCGGCGAATATGTTCCGCTCCGGCGGGCGCTCTTTTTTGTCAATCCCATTATCGATCAGATTGGAGACATGACGCCCGGAAGTACGGTCTCCCTGATGGAGACCGATAAGGGCAAATGCGGTACACCGATCTGTTACGAGGTCATTCTGCCCGACCTGGTTCGCCGTTTCGTGGACGGCGGGGCGGATTTTATCGCGACCCTGACAAATGATGACTGGTTCGGACGTTCTTCGGCCCCCTATCAACATTTTTCCATGGCCGTTTTTCGCGCCGTCGAGAATCGTGTCCCCCTCGTTCGGGCGGCCAACAGCGGGGTCTCCGGGGTTGTCACCCCCGATGGGAGGATTGTCCGTGCGACGAAGATTTTCACGGAGGATGCCTTTACGGAGGACCTGCCACTCAGGCAGCACACCAGGACCTTGTACACCCGTTTCGGAGATTTTTTTGCATGGATCTGCATTGCCGGTTCCTGCCTGTTGATCGCCCGCACCGTCTTTCCATCAAAAAAATAATCCTCTCCCTACGTTCTTTTTCCTCTCTTGGACTCAAGTCTTAATCCTAATCCTAATCTTAATCTTAATCTGAGTTGTATGAGGGTTACCTGTGGGGGAAGCTAAAGTCCCAGGGCGCCAAGCTGGATCAGTTCCTCGAAGTACT
>CAYQVN010000121.1:0-6772 GCA_964420895.1 uncultured Nitrospirota bacterium
ACTTCGATCTTCAGGACCTGTTCCTCGGGATCGACGATCATGAGAGAGCCGTTGTCGGCGCCCGTCGATTCGATGGCGACCTGCAGGATCAGGGAGGAGACCTGCCTTTTGTCCTTAGTGAGATTGACCGCTTCCACAATGTCGTTCAGGCTGGAGAGGAGTTTGGAATGCTTGCTGACATCCGTTCCGGGTTCTCCCTCCTTGTGGGCCCAGAGAAGGCGGGCGCTCAGTTCACTGATGATCTCCATTCCGGCGAACTTTTCCTGTTCAAGAAAGGCCCGGGTTTTGGGATCGGAGGAGGCATCGATGATCAGGTGGAGATCTTTCTGCGTCAGAAGATCGGTGAGATCGGAACTGAGGGAGAGATGGTACTTCTGGGCCAGGCGGAAGCCGAGTTCATTGAGTTTGAAGACCAGGGCGTCGGGGTTGGTGTCCACGATCAACTTGACGCAGATGTCCTTTTCCTTGTCGAGAAGCGGAAGAAGTCCCAGGCCTTCTTTGTTGCCGCCGACGATGGCAATATTCCTGATCGTGTCCATAAGTTCCTATTGACGGCTTATTAAAAGTCCGTCTGCTACGTTTATCAGCATTGGAGGGATGTAAAAAAAATGGCGATGCTTCCGCCGGGCAAACCGGTCTCTTACTGTTTCAGGAACTCTTCGATAACACCTTTTTCAAAGAGTTCCCGGATCCCTTCGTTGTGCAGGGACGAGCGTTTTGTTGGTGTGTAGTTTTCCGGTCCTGAAGAGACCGGGTGGATCCCCTGTTCGTCCAGGCGGTGCATGATCTCCATAATCAGGTTGGTCGCGGTACCCTGGATGGTGCGGATCTTTGACGAAACGTTCAGATGGATCACAAAGGTCCCCTCCTGAATGGAGAACAGATCATAGAGCGCCTCTTTCCCGAAAAGTTTTCCTGAAACGGCATGAATGATTTCGCCTCCTTCAAAATAGATCCGGCCCTCACGGTCTTCCCCGGAAATCTCAAGGGTGGCCGTTTTCCTTCCCATGTCAAAGAGTTGTACCAGGTCGACCAGATTGATATCTTTCAGGTCTCCTTTGATGCTGTCATCTTCGTTCAACGTAGTTACCTGCTGCCTGTCGTAACGGCGCAGAACCACTTTGATCCGGGCAAGCAGTTCCGTTTCATTGAAGGGTTTGGTAATGTAGTCTTCGGCGCCTGCATCAAGAGCGGAAACCTTGTCCGACAGGAGCGTTCGGGAGGAGAGGAACACAAAAGGGATCTCTCGTGTTTCCGGCGCATGATGTACCGTTTTCATGAATTCCCGGCCATCCATGTCCGGCAGCACAATTTCGGAGAGGATCAGGTCGGGCAGGTTCTTGATGGCGATCTGCATGGCCAGGGCGCAGTTCGGAGCAAAATAGACAATGAATCCGTTCCGGATCAGGACATCTTTCAGAATCCGGAGGGTGTGGTTTTCGCTGTCGACAATCAGGATTGCCTTGTTCAGAACCATAGTGGAACCCGGAGTGAGCCGATCACAATGACAAAGTAAATTTCATCCTTTTGTTTATTGTATGTCTTCCACGGTAAAGTGTCAATGTTTTAAGGGACTTAAGGGAGATGAGGCCGGGAAGGGCCGTCCCTTTCAAAGATCCTGTTCGGCCATTGTCCCCGGGTGCCTATCTCGTTCAGCCCATTTCATTATTTGCCATCGGGGGAGGAACTATTATATAATAAATCAATTGGATAGGCTGTTCACTCTCTTCTGAGCGGGGTTCCTTATCATGTTTCCAATCCGAATCTTCATTGTTTTTCTTTTGACGATTTTCCTCCACTTTCTCACACCGCCTGCAGGATTTGCGGAAAGTCAGATCTTTCTGAAAGACGGGCGGGTCATCAAGGTTGATAATTTCTGGCGGGAAGAAGGGATGGTAAAATACGAGAGTTTTGGCGGGATTGTGGGTATCCCTCTGACGGAGGTGGAGAAGATCATTACCCCCGACATGGTGGCCTTCGTGGAGGTGCAAAAGACGGATACCATTGACGCTTACGAGGAGTTCCTCAGTCAGTATCCGAAGAGCGAGTTTGCCCCCATCTCCGAACGCCGGATCAAAGCCCTCCAGTTCGAAAAGGTCAAAAAAATTGATACGGCCCCTGTTTATCTCGATTACATTCGGCGCAATCCGAACAGTATTTTCCTGGAAGAGGCCAAGGACCGGGCGGAAATCCTCATCTTTCAGGATGCCATTCGGACGAATAATAAAGAAAATTTTCAGGAATACCTCGAGATCTACCCGGAAGGTCAGTTTGCCGCTGCGGCGAAAAAGGGTTTGGAAATTATTACTTTCCAGCATCTTTTAAAAAACGGCTCGATCTCCGACCTCCAGACCTTTGCGGAAGGGGTTTCAGACCCTGCCTTTCAAAAGTCGCTGGAGGAACGGATTGCGGCCTTGCAGCAAGCGGCGGAAAAACGAAGAGCGCAGAAACTGCAACAAAAAACCCTGGCCGAACAGCGTACTGAAGCAGAGTCCCGGTCTAAAAGGAACCGGTGGATGATGCTGATCGGAGGATTGGGCCTGGCTGCAACCGGGGGACTGGCAGTTTTCCTGCTTCTCCGTCAAAGACGAAAAACCATGAAGGTTCCCATGGAGGACGACCTGGAAGCGGCGATCAGTGAGATGGAAGAGAAAACCGTGCCGCAGACGGACGCGAGTGGGGTCCGGTATGAAGACCTGGTGGGGGCGCCGAAACGATCCGGTTCCATGGCCCTTCCCGGTCCGGATGACGGGCCTGTGGCCGGTTCAAAGGGACCCGCGGCCCTGCCGGAACCTGATCAGCCTGAAGAGGCCTCCGGCGATGAGGAAGAGGAATCCTTCTTCCTTAACGATCAACAGGAAAATGAGGCGGTCCCTGAGCCTGAACCCTCGGAGGTAGTGATCCCCCTTGGATATGAAAATGACGAGGGAAACGGGGCCTCCCCCGAAAAAGAGGTGATCGATCTTTCGGACCATGAAACCGATTTCAAACTTGAATTGGAGGATGTCTCTGAAGAAGAGGAAGAGGCGCCTCAAGGGGACACGGCGGACACTGAAAGTGAAAAGGCATGCGATTTTACAGACGGGGATTTCCCCGATTTAATGGATGACGAGGAACGGAAGAAGCGAAGAGGCGGAACGACGTAGGGATCCGATTTGCCGGAACGTTGTCCTGTGCGCCCACCGGCCTTCCCCCGGTCGTTCTCCCGGAACCCTCCATTGACCCCCTGTAAAGACGATGTCCCTGCCGGGCCTCTCCGGAGGTCTTCAGAGGGTTCGTTTTTCGGGCACCCCCTGCGGTTTTATCTTCTTGACAGTTTCCCCCTGAAATCAGTAAGATCCATAAATACAAAATTCATCAAAATCACAGCCTTTTTTCATCAGGAGATGGAGGAGCGCTGCCGAGAATTTGCAGGAGGAAGGATGCAGAAAAAAAAACGATACAACATTGCCGTGGCCGGTGCGACCGGTGCCGTGGGACGTGAGATGGTCTCCATCCTGGAAGAACGGGATTTCCCCGTTGAGGAACTCCGGCTTTTGGCTTCATCCCGTTCCCTGGGGAAGACCATTCCCTTCAGGGGCAAAGAGATCGACGTTGCGGAACTGGCGGAAAATTCCTTTGAAGGGATCGATATCGCCCTCTTTTCCGCAGGGGGTGACCGGAGTTTGACTTTCTCACCGGCGGCTGTGAAGAGCGGAGCCGTGGTGGTGGACAACAGCAGCGCCTACCGGATGGATCCGGAAGTCCCTTTGGTGGTTCCGGAGGTCAACGCGCCGGCCATTGCCCGTCACAAGGGGATTATTGCCAATCCCAACTGTTCTACGATCCAGATGGTCGTCGCCCTGAAACCGATCCATGATGTGGCAAAGATCAAGCGGGTGGTCGTCTCAACCTATCAGGCGGTCTCCGGTACGGGCAAAAAGGCGATGGATGAACTCCTTGACCAGACCCGGGCGCTTCTCGGTTTCCAGGAGGTCAAAAAAAAGGTCTATCCCCACCAGATCGCCTTCAACTGCCTGCCCCATATTGATATCTTTTTTGAGAACGGATATTCCCGGGAAGAACTGAAGATGGTCAATGAGACGCGAAAGATCCTGGAGGATGACAGCATTGCCGTGACGGCCACGACGGTTCGGGTGCCGGTTTTCCGGTGCCATTCCGAGGCGGTCAACATTGAGACGGAGAAAAAGATCACCGCCGAGCAGGCCCGGGAACTTCTCGCCTATGCCGAAGGGATCTGTGTCCTCGACGATCCCGCGGACAATGTCTATCCTCTGGCAATCGATGCGGCCGGGAAGGATGACACCTTTGTCGGGCGGATCCGGGAAGACGAGTCGATTGAAAAGGGGTTGAACCTCTGGGTGGTTGCCGACAACCTCCGGAAAGGGGCGGCTTTGAATACGATCCAGATTGCGGAACGCCTGATTCGAGATGCCTCGTAATCGCCGGGATGCAAGGAGCCGGACGGCCATGGTACCCAAAGAGAAAATTCCGAAGATCCTGAAACAGGCCTTGCGCCACGGCGGGGAATTTGCCGAACTCTACCTGGAACGGGGGGAGCACTCGTCCATCGTCCTGGAAGACAACAAGATCGAAAAAGTCATCACCGGGATTACCCGGGGCGCCGGTCTGCGTGTGCTCCACGATCACCGTACGATCTATGCCTACACCAATGATCTCTCCTTTTCCTCCCTGATGCAACTGGCCGGGACGGTCAGTCAGGCACTGGAGGAGGAGGGACCGGATCGGACGCTTGCCCTGACTTCCAGGGAATCTGCCGTGGATCATCTGATCCGGATCGATCCGGCCGGGGTGGAAACAAGGATGAAGGTAGAGCGGGTCAAGTCGGCCGATGCCGCCGCCCGCCGCGTCGATCCGAGGATTTGCCAGTCCACGACGGTCTACGGCGACTCCCGCAAGCATGTGCTGATTGCCAATTCCGCAGGGGAATTGGCAGAGGACGATCGGGTCTCCCTCATCGGACGGGTCCAGGTAGTGGCCCGGGAAGGGGAGGTGATCCAGACCGGTCTGGAATCGGTAGGCGGGGCCGTCGGTTTCGAACTTTTTGACATTGAGTCTCTGGACGCCGTTGCTGAAAGGGCAGCGAAGCGAGCTCTGCTGATGTTGAATGCCGCACCTGCGCCCGGTGGGCGGATGGCGGTGGTCCTTTCCTCCCAGGCGGGGGGGACCATGATCCATGAAGCGGTGGGACACGGACTGGAGGCCGATCTGGCACAGCAGCGACTCTCCGTTTACAGCGGCCGGATCGGGGAAGCGATTGCTTCTCCGGCTGTGACCGTGGTGGATGATTCGACCCTGCCCAACAAGCGTGGTTCCTTCCGCTTCGACGATGAAGGGATCCCGGCGTCTCGAACAGTTCTGGTCGATCGGGGGATCCTGAAAGGCTACATGTACGACCGGTTGACGGCCATGAAGGAGGGGGCCGTTCCGACGGGGAACGGACGGCGTGAGTCCTTTCGCCATCGCCCGATTCCCCGGATGACCAATACCATGATCCTGCCCGGCGCAGAGGACCCTGAAGAAATCCTGCGTTCCACACCTTCCGGCCTCTTTGTGGTCCGCATGGGGGGCGGCCAGGTGAACACGATCAACGGTGATTTCGTCTTCGAGGTCAGCGAAGGCTACCGGATCGAAAATGGAAAGGTTGGCGAACCGGTCCGGGGGGCGACCCTCACCGGCAATGGTCCGGAGGTTCTGAAGAAGATCGATCGTGTCGGAAATGATCTCGGCTATGCCATCGGAACCTGCGGGAAGGATGGACAGGGGGCGCCCGTCTCTGATGCCCAGCCGACTCTCCGGATTCCTGAAATTACCGTCGGGGGAGAGGTGTGAGCGATGGAGTCGCAGGGGAGACCGGAGGAACTGCAGGAACTGAACCGCCGGCTTGAGGAGATGATCCTTCTCCGTACGCAGGAGCTGAACGAAAAGAGCCGGGAGCTGGAGCAACAGAACCTTGCACTGTCCCGGGCGAACGAAAAGATTCGTGAAGTGGATCGGCTCAAATCGGAATTCCTCGCCAATATTTCCCACGAACTGCGTACCCCCATGAATTCGATTCTCGGCTATACCAACATGCTGATGAAAGGGAGCTACGGGTATCTGAATGAGAATCAACTGAAAAATCTGATGAAGGTCTATGAAAACGCTCAGCATCTGATGCACGTTATTGATGATCTTCTCAATCTTTCCCATCTGGAGCTGGGAAAGGCCGAACTCAAGATTGAACCGTTGAGTGTGAAAAAGCTGGTCCTCTCCTCGCTGGTCAGTATTGAACCCCAACTGATAGATCGCGTCCTTCACCTGGAACACAGGATCCCCGAGGACCTGCCCCAGGTGCTGGCCGGAGAGGTCCGCATTAAGGAGGTCCTTATCAATTTGATCGGCAATGCCGTCAAGTTTACACCCGATCACGGCAGCATCTTGATTGAGGCAAGGCCTCTTGCGCCGTCGTTGGAAGGTGTGGAAGGGGGTGTCGTGGAGATTCAGGTTCGTGATAACGGCATCGGGATACGGGAAGAGGACCAGGAAGTCATCTTTGACCAGTTCTGCCAGATAAAAGGACATTCCGATCCGGAACAGCGCGGAGCCGGTCTCGGCCTCTATATCAGCAAGAAACTGGTGGAGGCCTATTGCGGGTCCATCCATGTCGAAAGTTCCGAAGGAAAGGGGAGTGTCTTCTCCTTCACCCTTCCCATCGTTGGTCCCGAATCTGAAACCCTGCAGGAGCGGCCACCGGAGTACAGTATCTGAA